>JASFVU010000354.1:0-4119 GCA_050049665.1 Bacteroidales bacterium
AGTGAACTGGCTCAAAAGAACGGTATCGGTCTGATAGCCGTTGGAGTACCCAAAACCATCGACAATGATGTCGGTGACAGTGAATTCAAACTGATTGACCATACCCCCGGATACGGAAGTGTTGCCCGCTACTGGTCATTCATTATTCAGAATGCAAATGAAGAGAATATGGGATCTTCTCCTGCTGATCCTGTGCTTGTGATACAGGCTATGGGAAGAAAGATCGGTTATATTCCCGCAGCTTCCAGACTCGCCGATCCGGAGCGAAAAATACCGCTTCAGATCTATATGGCCGAGTCCGGAGTATCTCTGGAAGTACTCGCAGATAATGTGAACGAACAACTGAAGAAAGACGGTCGGTGCCTGGTTGTGGTCAGCGAGGGATTTGATGTCGGTGAAATAGGAGAGGTGAAAGATGCATTTGGCCATACTTCGTTCGGATCGAGCAAAGTTTCGGTTTACCAGGCGGTTGTCAATTACCTCAACAGCAAAGGACTGAAGGCGAGGGGTGCAGCACGCGGACAGGTAATGGGTACCGACCAGCGTGATACCACTGCCTATGCTTCTGTTATTGATCTGGATGAGGCATATAAAGTAGGACAAAAAGCAGTAGATATAGCCATGAATGATGGAAACGGATGGATGGCGACCATCCTCCGAGAACCCGGATTGATCTATAACGTGAGATACGATAAGGTCCCTCTTGAAAAAGTGGCGCTTTCAGAGAGAACCTTTCCGGATAAATGGATTCTTCCAAACCGTTACGATGTGTCTGATGAGTTTTTATCTTATGTGCGGCCGCTCATTGGTGAGGACTGGCCTTCCGTACCGGTAATAAACGGCAGACAAAGGTTTACCCGGTTCAAAAAAGTATTTGCAGATAAGAAGTTGAAGAAGTATGTGCCGGAAGCGATCAGGTAGAAGACAGGATGGAGAATGGGGATAGCCGGATTGTGGGAATGTGCGAATCTGGGAAGTGTAAATGAGGGAAAAGGAGAATTGGTCTGGCACCGGTTGAGAACCCGGTTCGCCATAGTTCTGACAAAGGCGGAGTGCTTCCCTGAGAAGACAGAAACAGGAAGACAGGAGACCGGGGACGGAAGGCCGGAGTTCAAAGACTTTTGTTATCTTCGGGCTTCTGATGACGGACTTCCCGTACTTGCAGGAATTTATTTTAAAAAAACCAGAATACTTTACAGTGAATAAAATACGATTTATAATAAACTTTGATTTTGAATATGAATCTGCAACAGAAATTAATTGATTTTAAACCTGCCAGGGAATATTTTATTGGTTTCGATTCCGACGGATGTGTTTTTGATACCATGGAGATAAAGCAGAAAGAATGTTTTTGTCCCAATTTTATTCAATATTTTGAGTTACAGTCGGTTTCCAAATATGCACGGGAGATATGGGAATTTGTCAACCTGTATTCAAAAACCAGGGGAGTGAACAGGTTTCTTGCCCTCATAGACGCTTTCAGACTCCTGGAGACCCGAAGGGAAGTACAACAGCGAAATTATAACCCCAGAGATATTTCCTCCCTTGTTGAGTGGACTAAGAAAGAGACCAAACTCGGAAATCCGGCACTTGAGAGATATGCTTCCGAAACAAATGATGCATTCATTGATCTGTGTTTGAAGTGGTCGCTTGAAGTGAACAGGCAGATCGGGAAAATGGTGTACGGAATAGCTCCTTTTCCGTATTTCAGAGATAGTCTGGATGCTGTTCAGGGCAGGGCGGATGCTATCGTGGTTTCACAAACGCCTGTTGAGGCACTTGAACGGGAATGGAAGGAAAATGACATTGCACAGTTTGTGAGCATCATAGCAGGACAGGAATACGGAACAAAAACAGAGCACCTGAAATTTACGGCAAAAGGTAAGTACGATGACGACAAGATACTGATGATAGGTGACGCACCAGGCGATCTGAAAGCGGCAAATGCAAACGGTGTATTGTTCTTTCCGGTCAACCCGGGAAAGGAAGAAGAATCCTGGGAAAGATTTTTTAAAGAAGGTTCATACAGGTTTTTTAATGGTACCTTTAAGGGTGACTACCAGGATGAATTGATCCGGGAATTTGAAAAACATCTTCCCGAACGGCCGCCCTGGGATAAAAAGGATTAGAGAATTACAAATCAATCACCACGCTTTATTCGAAATGATCTATTACGAAAAGGGTTCGGAAACAACGGTTTTATCTTCAGAGGACATGGAGCATGGCCTTTATGCCGCACTTGATAAGCTGGGAAAGCGAAAAAAGGTGATTGTAGTACCTCCTGATTTTACCCGCTATCATTCGCAGGCAGGTATGCTGACATCCCATGTTTACAATTATTACAGGGAAGCACTGACCGATGTGCTGCCTGCACTCGGAACGCATGCGCCGATGACGGAGATGGAAATCAGGAAAATGTTTACAAATGTTCCCTCATACCTGTTTCGGGTACATGACTGGCGTAAAGATGTCGTTACCGTAGGCATCGTTCCCGGAGATTTTGTCGGGGAGATTACGGGGAATGCCATCAGTTATTCCTGGCCTGCCCAGTTGAACAGGCTGATCCGGGAAGGGAAACACGATCTTATCTTGTCTGTGGGACAGGTTGTCCCTCATGAAGTCATTGGCATGGCCAACTATAACAAAAACCTTTTTGTTGGCACAGGCGGTGAAGAGGGCATCAATAAATCACATTTCATCGGAGCGGTATACGGAATGGAGAGGTTAATGGGAAAAGCGGATAACCCGGTGAGAGCGCTTTTGAATTACGCTTCGGAAAATTTTATAAAGAAATTGCCGGTAGTCTATGTTCATACGGTAGTGGGAAAGGATGAAAACGGTGAACTGGTGGTCAGGGGATTATACATTGGCGATGATGAGGAAGTGTTCCTGAAAGCAGCGGATCTGTCATTAAAAGTCAACTTTACCATGCTCGATGAGCCGTTGGAGAAAGTAGTGGTATACCTTGATCCGTCGGAATTCAAAAGTACATGGCTTGGGAACAAAAGCATTTACCGGACCCGCATGGCCATGGCCGACGGGGGGGAACTGATCGTACTGGCACCCGGACTGAAGGAATTCGGGGAAGACCGGGAGATCGACCGGTTGATCAGAAAATACGGTTACAGAGGGAAAATGCACACCATCGATATGACGGAAGAAAATGAAGAGCTGAGGAATAATCTTAGTGCCGCGGCTCATCTGATACACGGAAGCACGGAAGACAGGTTCACGGTTACTTATTGTCCGGGGAAACTATCGGAAAGAGAGATCAGATCGGTGAATTTCGAATACGCTTCTCCGGATGCCATGATGCAGCAGTATCATCCGGAAAAATTACAGGATGGGTTTAATCTTATGCCCGATGGAGAAAAGATTTATTATATTTCCAATCCTGCGGTCGGGCTGTGGGCATATAAAGAAAGGTTCAATTAATAATGAAGAATTAATAATTAAAAATGAAGAATAGTTGATGAAGTGAGTAGTTGATGAGGTGATGACCGGATACCGGAGACGGATTGCTGTTCACCAATTACGAATTACGAATCACCATTCACTGAAAATAATTAATATTACGAGCAATGGAAAACAAAGCAGATATCGGTTTAATAGGTTTGGCCGTAATGGGTGAAAACCTTGTATTGAATATGGAAAGGAACGGTTATACGGTGGCAGTGTATAACCGCACCGTCGAAAAAGTGGACAGGTTTGTGAATGGCCGCGGAAAAGGAAAAAAATTCATTGGAACACATTCCGTCGAGGAATTTTGCGAGGCCCTTGAAAGACCCAGGAAGGTCATGTTACTGGTGAAAGCAGGACAGGCAGTGGATGATTTTATCGAAAAACTTATTCCTCACCTTGAAAAAGGTGATATTATAATCGATGGTGGCAATACACATTTTCCCGATACCAACCGCAGAACAAAATACGTTGAAAGCAAAGGTTTGTTGTACATCGGTACGGGTGTGAGCGGTGGTGAGGAGGGTGCGCTTATGGGACCGTCCATCATGCCCGGAGGATCGAAGGCTGCCTGGCAACATGTGAAACCCATTTTTCAGTCCATAGCCGCCAAAGTAGAAGACGGAACTCCTTGTTGTGACTGGGTGGGTGAGAACGGAG
>JASFVU010000029.1:0-11111 GCA_050049665.1 Bacteroidales bacterium
ACAGCCATTTTCAGGGTACATCTGAAGCCCCTTAAACTTGATAAAAACCTGAACATTGAATTTTTGTCAAAACAAACTCCCGGATTTTCCGGAGCAGATATTGCCAACGTCTGTAATGAGGCCGCCCTTATAGCGGCAAGAAAAAATAAAAAAAGTGTGCAAAGGCAGGATTTCCTGGATGCCATTGACCGCATAATAGGAGGTCTGGAAAAGAAAAACAAGATCATAACCCAGCAGGAAAAAAGGACCATTGCTTTCCATGAGGCTGGCCATGCTACTGTCAGTTGGTTACTGGAACATGCCAATCCGCTTGTAAAGGTTACGATCATTCCCAGGGGAAAAGCATTGGGTGCTGCCTGGTATCTTCCTGATGAAAGACAGATCACCACCAAGGAGCAGTTATTGGACGAAATGTGTTCCGCATTGGGAGGACGAGCTTCGGAACAAATTAATTTCGGAAGGATCTCAACGGGTGCACTCAATGACCTTGAACGGATTACCAAGCAAGCTTATGCTATGGTATCGTATTTCGGATTGAGCGATAAATTAGGAAATAAAAGCTATTTCGACTCGACCGGTCAGAACGAATACTCGTTTACAAAACCATACAGCGAAAAAACTGCCGAGCTGATCGATGAAGAAGTCAGCCAGTTGGTTGATGCCCAGTATAAAAGAGCTTTAAGTGTTCTCAATAAAAATAAGGCAGGCCTCACAAAACTTGCAGAACTTTTGCTGGAAAAAGAAGTGATCTTTGCAGAAGATATGGAAAAGATATTTGGAAAAAGAAAACCTGATCCGGATGAAGTCCCGTTGGTTGAAAAGGAAATAGCAAAAAGTAAAAAAACCCGGCCTGGTAAAAATTCAGGTAAAACCAATGCAGGATCTCATGCAGAAATAAAAAAAGGAACTGCCACAACCAAAAGCAAAGACCCAGGAAAATCCTGATGGTTCTGCATAGCCCCTTGCTGCCAATTTGCTTAATTTAGCTTATGGAAAAAAACTGGGTTTGTATATTTTCTACCTCTACACTGTATCGTGCTGAAATAGCCAAGGACCTGCTCCATGATAACGATGTTGATGCTGTCATCATAAACAAAAAAGATTCAAATTACCAGTTTGGTATTTTGGAGGTTTACGTGGAGCGAAACAATGCCATACGATCGAAACACATTTTAAAAAATGTGAGTCCCTGAGTATTGAACTCCGAACTGTTTAAATCTCCAATAATCGTTATCTTCGGGACAATTTTGATAACCAGCCGCATCAGATGAAACGAATGAAAGATATCATTACCAGGACCATTACAGGTACAGTCTATGTTTCGCTTATTATCTGCTCTCTTATTTTTCATCCCGTCTTTCTTGGTATTTTATCTGTCCTGATGAATCTGTATGCCTTGTCGGAGTTAAATGAACTAAGCAGCAAACTGAACATTCACTATTCAAAATTCTGGATAGTCGTAAATTCGTTCTTCTTTCTTATTTCACTCGCATTACTGAATCTTGGCTTTGACCCGTCAATCGTATTTTTGCCGTTTCTCGCTACCCCGGTCATCCTTTATGTCAATGCGATTTTTATTAAATCGGAAAATCCGTTATCTCATCTTTCCTTTTCATTGTTTGCAACACTCTATATCTCTATCCCGCTTTTATTGCTAAACCTGGTTCAAAAGGAATCTTTACAAAGAGAGATCCCGTTTGCACTGGCTGTTTTTATTATCATATGGACAAATGATACCTTTGCTTACCTGGCTGGAATATCTTTCGGCAAACACCGGATAATTGAACGTATATCTCCGTTAAAATCATGGGAGGGATTGATCGGCGGACTGGTAATGGTATTTCCCGCTGTGCTTGTCTTTTCACATATTTATCCATCCCCGGGATTACTGAAATGGGTGGGATTTGGTTATTTGACCGCCGCATCGGCAGTCATCGGAGATTTTCTGGAATCCCTGATCAAAAGAAATGCAAAGGTAAAGGACACCGGGAAGCTATTACCGGGACACGGAGGTATCCTTGACAGAATGGATTCCCTGTTGATTGCTATGCCTGTGATTTTTATCTATCTTCAGCTGATTAATAAACCATAAGTATGTACATTCATAAAGAAGGAAGATTACTCATATTGATAAGTCTGGCCATACTCCTGCTGCTGGCAGTCATTCTGGCCTTTATACCTGTTGCCATGTGGATCGGGTTTATCCTGCTGTTCCCATTCATTACTCTTTTTCTGCTGATCATATGGTTCTTCAGGATACCATCAAGACATGCAGAAAAAGATGATAATACCGTTATTGCACCAGCGGACGGTAAAATTGTGGTCATTGAAAAATTTACCGAAACCGAATACTTTCACGATGAAAGAATTCAGGTCTCCATTTTCATGTCTCCTTTGAATGTCCATCAAAACATTTATCCCATAGCCGGAACCATAGTTTACACTAAATACCACAAAGGGAATTACCTTGTTGCCTGGCACCCGAAATCTTCGGAACTGAACGAACGTCATTCAGTTGTTATCAGAAACCATAAAGGAACAGAGATCATGGTAAAACAAATTGCCGGTGCCGTAGCAAGACGAATTTGCAATTATTCGGAAAAAGGAGAAAAGGTCGGTCAATGCGATGAAATGGGCTTCATCAGGTTCGGATCAAGAGTCGATATAATTCTTCCTGTCACGGCCAGGATCCTGTGCAACCTGAACCAGGTTTCGAGAAATAAAATAACAAAAATCGCTGAACTGGTCTGACACGTTTTCACAACAATTTAACTACCAGACGGTTATTTTAACAAGCCCTTAACAAGACATTCCTTCAAAGCAGGCTACTTTTGAGAAGTATCAATTAAAACAAACAATACCATGAAAAAACTATTTCTAATTTCCTCTTTGACAATATTCTTCTTTGCTTTCTCTTTTGCTTCCTATGCTTCATCAAACGCAGTTATATCAAAAAATGTCGCTGCTGTACAGGACGATGATACCAAAGTTAAGAAAGCTGAAACCAGCAGTGAGTCAACAGAAGCAAAAAAGGATTGTACCGACAAGAAATCGGAATGCAAGAAAAAGGACAAAGATTCCTGTGATAAGGAAAAGTAAAGATTTGTCCGAACAAAGAAGGATAAAGCTGCTTTTAACAAAGCGGCTTTTTTTATTTCCACCGACATTGTTCCTTTCACGGATAAATCTTTTTATTTTTGATATCAAACATCAAACTGGTATATTGAATGAGTAATGATAAGATTTTAAAACTAACCGATTCCGTTAGCTGGATAGGTGTATTGGACTATGATATTGTCACTTTTGATATTGTCATGGAAACCAAAAATGGTACGACATACAATTCCTATTTTATAGATGCTGAGAGAAAAGCTGTCATTGATACGGTAAAGGAGCCGTTCCGGGATGATTTCATGAATAAGATCAAACGGGTTACAGACCCTTCGGATATCGAGGTCATTGTGGTGAATCATACCGAACCCGACCACTCGGGAAATGTGAAAAATCTGCTGAGACTGGCTCCCAGAGCAAAGGTTTACGGATCAAGGCAGGCAATCAATTACCTGAATGAAATAATCAACGAACCTTTTGAAGCCGTGGTTGTAAAAGATCAGGATACCGTCTCACTGGGCAACAAAACATTGCGTTTCATCAGTGCACCAAACCTGCACTGGCCCGATACAATATATACTTACCTTGAAGAGGATCAACTGCTTTTTACCTGCGATTCGTTCGGCGCCCATTTTTGTCATGAAAACATGTTCGATGATGAGGTAGGAAACTACGAACAATCCTACAAATATTATTTTGATGTTATTTTAAAACCTTTCAGCAAATTTATGCTAAAGGCCATCGAAAAGATTGATCCTCTGGATATCAGGATGGTTTGTCCGGGACACGGACCGATCCTTCGTTCCGGCTGGAAAAACACACTTGAAAAAACACGGAAATATGTTGATCATTACCTTGCGGATTCCGTTTGTGAAGGCAGCAATGTGCTTATTACCTATGTCTCCGCCTATGGATATACAAGGAAAATGGCCGAAATGATCGCTGAATCCATCAAAGAAAAAATTGGTTGTTCCGTTCACCTGGTCGATATAGAGAATATCATGCTTGGTGAACTGGAAGAGTTGGTCGTTAAGAGTAACGCCTTGCTCATCGGTTCCCCGACGATCAATCAGAATACGGTTCTCCCGGTATATAAATTATTTTCCGTGCTTAATCCCATCAGGGACAAAGGCAAAAAAGCAGCAGCATTCGGATCGTATGGCTGGAGCGGAGAGGCTGTCAGATTAATTGAGAATTACTTAAAAATGCTCAAACTTGATATCGTACTGGACGGCATGTCTTCCAGGTTTTCGCCCAGTAAAGGAGAATCTGAGGCACTGAAAGAATTCGCACATAAATTTGCCGAAGAAATATCGGCCTGAAAAAAGCCTCCGGCAAGATTACCGGAGGCTTTTTCAAACAAAATTGTCTTCGCAGGGAATTATATATTATCAAACTTTTTCCCGGCTCAATTATTGTCGATGAGGATCAGTTTTTCCATGTAAAAAGTCTCCTCATAAAGCAAGCGCACAATATACAGTCCCGAATCCATGCCCCGAAGCGGCAGATCAACATGCTGAATACCCCTGTTCAGCTTTTTGTTGTAAACCAGCCTTCCCGTATTATCGGTAAGCTGCAAAATGGCTTCACTAACCAGCGGTTCTTCAAACATGATCATGGTATGATCGACAGCAGGATTCGGATACAGGAACAATTGGTCTGCATTTTCTGCCTGTTCTTCCTCGAGGGAAGTTACTACAAAAGGATTATCGATTTCGGCCTGGTAGACCTCTCTTGTTGCATCATCCTGAATAAATACGACAACCCGCAGCTCTTCCTCATCAAACACATCCTGGTAATACCAGTCGAACGATTCATACTCTTTGTCATTTACACTCCAGCTCCTGTTATACGATGTACCCTGTTCACTAGGCACCATATCCCTCAAAACACTTTCAAAACGTGTCTCTCCGCTTGCCCCGACAACATCCTTGATCAGCCTTTCCAGAATGGCCACCTGCAATGTCAGTGTTTTTCCCGATATCTCAGCCAAAGCTTCCACTTCAACATCAATGGTCAGGGAATTATCTCCTACCGTGGTATTCACCTTCAGGTTAAAACGATTATCCTTTAATACTGCCAGCGTAATATCCAACTGTTCCAGATCTTCCTCGCAGTAATTCACAAGATAAGCCGGTAACCCGTTTCTCCCTCCGTCGATTATTCCGTAAGGAATGCCCGGGAGACTGTAATAGTATTCTCTTGCATTGGGTGGCCACGGATTAAGGGTGTTAAAGGTATCCGGACCAGGATAACCCAGGTGGTACTGAATATCAATGATGTCTTCCATATTGCTGTTGATCAGGTCATTGAATTTCTCATTGATGTCACTTCTGCACAGCGTGTCCCCTGCATTGGTAAAATGCTCTACCAGGACCTTTTTTGTTCGTTCACCTATCCAGATGTTGTCAAAGGCAAACCCGTCACGCGCAAGACCGATGCCATCAGGCGCTCCGTAAGCAATACGGAACCTGACGATCGACTCGTCTTCAAGAACATCGAGTTTATGCCTGGCCTCCACCCAGTTCCCGTCATGCTCATCTGACCATCCAAGTCCCTGGCCTCCGGGTATTCCCTGTATGCCATATTCATTGTACCAGTTTATTCCGTCATCAAGTGCTCCCACTTCAAACCAGTTCTCCCCGTTATCAAGAGTATATTGTAATACGGCACCATCGACAGGCGAGAATTCCCGCCATATGTTCATTTTTATCATGGGACGTTCGGATCCTGAAAAATCATAGCAAGGACTGATCACATACGATTGTTCCCCGGCAAGAATATTGGTATACCATAATTTCGCTCCTGTGCCGGCACCATTAAACGGCTCTTCCGAAGGCTGTCCGAATTTCCAGCTATTGAGCCCGCCCGCCTGTTTGGAATAAGCATACCAGTTCGCCTGTCCGTTGGAAAAATCCTGAGCATAGGGCGATTCAAAAACATCAATAATGGGTTTCAGTACCAGATCCTGTTCGACGGTATCAAAACAACCGTGTTCAGATCCCACTGTATATATTATCGGGTAAGTATCCATTTCTTCAAATGTCACGGAAATGCTGTCACCGTATAGAAAGACGACTTCTTCCGGGTAATAGATGGCCCAGCGGTGACTGTCCAGCACTGCTCCTCCTGCATCTGAATTATCGATAAAATTCACCAGGCTTTCTTCTCCGAAACATTCGTTGTCCCATTTAAAATCTGCTTCAACCTTCTGGAAGGTAAAATCCTTTTCTCCTTCCCTCAATCCTTCACCGGTTATATTAACCGAATAAGTTACTGTTTTGGTTCCCGATTGGATCAAACTTGGTACTATAAGAGCCGTATCATAGCCCACATCAATCAATCCCTCTCCTCCTTCAATGGAAAAGCTCCCGATATCACTGCTTAAGTTATTTATCCCGATAATCTTAATCGTGTCATCGTTAAAACAATACCTGGATTTAGCCGGTTTCGGCTCCAAAACCTGGATTTCAATATCCTCTTCGACAATTAATACCGTTTTTTGCGCCCGGCCGATGCAACCTGTAAAAGGATCTTCCCATGCATAAACGACCTGAAAAGGTGAACCGAACCCGCCATAAGCAATACTCGGATAAAAAGTCCATGTCCCGGAAATCGGAATGATCGCATTCGGGAAATCCGATTCGCCAAAATCGCCACCCAAAGGACTGACCGATAGATCAGCGGGGTCATGATCAAAACCATAAATATCGTTCAGCCCACTCATGGTCACATCGGGAGCAGGCTCAATGGTAATATTTACCTGACCGGTCCCCACAGCAGTACAATACCTGTCGGAGACCTCCAGTATTTCATACGTTCCTCCTTCTTCTACTGTTAAAGTATAAGGACTTGCATCTATACCTGATATGGTTACCGGATCCTCCGAATCGTACTGGTAGATGATCTCCCAATCGGGTACTCCGGTAAGTTCTACCTCAATATCAAAACTGGTGCCTTCACAGATGGTCTCATTGCCGGAAATGGCAGCCGATATATCACGGTAGGATATGGTCCCCTGCCCTGAAACAATTCCGAAATCATACATAGCATCGCTTACTTCTGTCAGCTCATAAGTTCCTTCGGCAGAAACATTCAGATCATAATTTGTTTCACTGACATTGTTCACTTCTGTCGGAGCCCCGCCATTGACCGTATAGCTGAAAGACCAGGGTGGATTTGTCCCCGTGAGGGTAACTGTTAAAGTCCCATCCGAACCGTCATCACATATTGCAGTATCTCCTGAAATGGTTGCCGAAGGCAATTGCCCTACCGGATACCACGGCGACTGATGAACTTCACCGGGTGATGACCCGTCTGTTGCCACCGGAACAACTTCTACGGCAATATATCTATTGTTATCAGTAAGAGCCAATTCATAAGTACTGCCTGTTTCTCCGCTCAGGACCGTGCCCGGCCAGCTCCCGGTATTCGATCTGTACCATTGATAGGTGTGCGTACCGGCAGGATCATTCTCCTCATCATCGTATGAATCGGTATTTGCCCTTATCGTCTCTCCAACGGCAAAAACCCCGGGATGATCATCATTGACAACAGTAAGGTCAGTAAAAACGGGCGCTGCGTTGATGTATTTCCAACTGCTTGTTTCCGGATCCCCTGCCAGATCGTCAAGATCAACCGGAGTAACTTCAAACTGAATGTATTTCCCCCCTTCCGTAAAATCAGGAATAAAGGTCAGGTTCGTTTCTCCCGTTATTGCCGCACGACCGCTTCCGCCACTCGTATTCGCGGAATACCACTGATAGGTCGATTCCCCTTCCGTAGTTCCGTCCTCCGGGTCTTCGTAATCATAATCTCCTGTCTGTAACGTTCCTATTTTGTTGTCTGTTCCGGTAATAACCACATTGGTGGCCACAGGAGGATCGTTTTCTCCGTTGACCTCTAATTGTCTTGAGACCGTATTGCTCGGACTGCCGTCACTTACCTGGAATGCAATGGTGCGTGTTCCTTCATCCGGGTCTTCATCGTTGATATTCTCGTAAGTCACTTCTCTCAGTGCCGTCTGGTACTGGGCAGGAGTTCCCGTTCCGCTGATGGTCAGTACCCCCGAAGAAGTATTGTAGTTGATCGTGGATGAGAATGGTGTTGATGCCAGGGCAAGACGGTCCTCGTCTGTTACCCGTCCGCCGGTAATGGAAACCGTGGCGGAAGTAATGTCATCGCCGTCCTCATCGGTCACTGTAATGGAAGAAGTAATATTTGCCGGAGGGTCCTCTTCGGTGTACTGAAGGGTTGTAAGTTCAAGATCATCAAGAACAGGGGCGGTGGATACATTGGTAACATTGATGGTAAAATCTTTATCAAAGGTAAGATTCCCGGTTCCGTCATCCCTGGTCCTTATGGTTATGTCATAAAAAGGCTGTGCTTCGTAATCAAACTCCTGGCTCGTGCGCAACTCGTTGCCGGAAATGTTGAAATAGCTGCCTCCGGTGATCACCGAATAAATATGATCGTCTCCGGCATCCTCATCGGTTGTCGATAAAGTACCCACAGGAGTATCTGCAGGTAACCCCTCCGCAACAGTATTGGAAGACAGATCTATATCCGTGGGAGCATCGTTAGCATCTGAGATAAAAATTGTAAAATCATCTTGGATATAAAGCGAAGAATTGCCATCGTCTGTTGCTCTTATAGTAATTGTATATTCATCAATATCTTCATAATCAAATGAGGCATCAGTTACTAGGTCTGTTCCGGAGATATCAAAAAAAGATTCATCGCCCCCTGTAATTGAATAAGTATGAGAAAAACTCACATCTGGATCGCTACTGGATATTGTAGCAACATAGTTCGGTGGAGTTTGATTCTCATCAACAGATGGGGATGAAGGAGAAATACTAATGGCATCGGGAGCTTCATTTACATCATTTATAGTAATAGTAAAAGTAGAAGTGTTAGATCCCATTAAATCAGTAGCCTGAATAGTTACGGCAATCGTACTGGTTGTTTCACGATCAAAAACCGTATTGGTTATAAGGTTATTACTACCATCAATATCAAAATAACCTGCATTAGGACCAGTAAGAGAAAAAGACAATGGTGGATTGAACGTATTAGCAGTAATTAAACCTATTGTTGTACCAACATCTTCATTTTCATCTACATCTTGTGGTGAAAGATCGATGTTAAATGGCTGAGCAAAAATGTTCTGAACCAAAATGCCCAAAACAAGTACTGTTGATATATATTTTGATATTTTTAACGGTCTCATAGTTTTAAGGTTTCTCTGGTATAAGAATTGTAAAATTAACGAATCAATCCCTTGAATGTTAATCTATTTGATGAACTTCATATTTCATTATCCGAAGGATATAAAATAAACAGGAATGCGCAGCTATAAACGGCCTTCAGCATTAAGTTTAGCCAGTGTAATGACACTGTTCTCAGTAGCAAAATTCGTACCCGACAGAATGTATCCGTTGTCGGAAGTAAAGTCAATGCCTGTGCCGACGAATGACGATCCGTCGCCGGTATAAAAATATTCCGGATCATTCCCTTCCGGGTCCAGTTTCATGAGTAACAGGTCTCCGGTTTCGCTGCCGGAACCCGCTGTACCGACAAGCAACAGTGAATTATCGCCTGCTTTTGAACCGTAGATGCGGTTAAACAACTGCTCTCCATAGTATTCCGACCAGATTATTTCGATACGGTCACGATTGTCGTGCCTGAACTTAATGATCCTGATCTCCGATTCATCCCTTTGCAAAGATTCGATGTTGCAGACAGCATAATAGGTGTTGTTCCCGGCATTTACGACCGACGTTATCTCCGAATCACCTTCGGTTCCGAAGGAAATCGGACTGGGATTGGTCCCTTCCCTGGTCACCTGAAGAAGGTATCCGTTATAGGTGGTATATCCAACGGGCCTGCTGTTCGTTGATCCGCCGATGATAAAGTAATCCCCTGCCTCGATGATCGAATTTCCAAACTCGTTATTATCGAATCCGTAATCGTTCTTCTGCCACTCCGGTACGCCCAAAGCATTCGTTTTTGCAACAAGCAGGTTCGCATCATTATCACTTACTTCCGAATAACCGGTCAATACTATCTTTCCGTTATCCAGAATAAGCACATCATAAGCTTCATCATCATAATCACCACCAAAAACGGATGTCCATAAAGTATCCCCGGCTTCATTGATCTGGATCAGATAAACTTCTTTGTCCCCGAGGCTCGATTGTTTTGTGCTCCCTGCTATGACATAGCCTGCATCATTTTTCTTAATAGCATAACCGAAGTCATCGAATAGTCCCCCGTAAACCAAAACCGGACCGATGGAATTGCCGTACATATCCGTTCTTATCAGGCATATATCCATACTTCTCCCGGTATTTTCAATGTTGCCCAAAACGATGTATCCTCCCCCGGAAACGGCCATTACCTGAGAACCTGCATAAGGCTTGTCGCCACCGTAATATTTAATAAACGTTTCAGCCTGCCTGCCTGAAAATTCCTCTTTATCACAGGAAATGATCCCCGACAATATGAACAATATAAGCAGAATGTTGAATTTCATAGTAAAAAATTAAAATCTGTTCTTTTTCGACTGATAAATTGAAAAGTAGTACCCGATGCTAACACTCAGATAGTCCAGCTTATAATCGTTATCAACATAAAAATACCTTGACCAGAACCGTGGTAAAGCATACCGTTCACTTTCCCTGACCATATTGATCAATCCGAAATGGTACCGGATATCCAGAACCAGAAATCCTCTCGGGATCTTGTATTCCAGTCCCAATCCGCCAAGAAGAGCGTAGGTTACCTGTTCCCGCTGTTCGCTGATGTCGGTTCTGCTTTCCGATACGGGTTCCGAATTATAATGTGTCCTGGAAGGTGAAAGGACATTATCGGTCATAAAGCTCACCATTCCTCCCAGACGGGTAAAATAATTCAGGTTCCCTTTCCCGAAACCATAGGTGAAACTTACCGGAATATCCACCTTCTTCAGTTCTTCCTCAACAACTATTTCAGTAAAA
>JASFVU010000357.1:0-4075 GCA_050049665.1 Bacteroidales bacterium
TTTTTAACAGGGAAGCGGTCAAAATGCTCAAAGACCAGGGTATAACTGCATTCAGTATGGAACTGGCCCCGAGGATCACCAGGGCCCAGGCAATGGATATCCTGTCTTCCATGGCCACCGTGGCAGGTTATAAAGCCGTGCTTGATGCGGCCATGCATTTGCCGAAATTCTTTCCCATGTTCATGTCTGCAGCCGGTACCATCAAACCTGCAAAGGTGCTTATTCTCGGTGCCGGTGTGGCAGGATTGCAGGCCATAGCCATTTCCCGTAAACTGGGGGCTGTGGTGGAAGTGTTCGATGTACGTTCGGCAGTGAAGGATGAGGTAAAAAGCCTTGGAGGAAAGTTCATTGAGGTCGAAGGAGCGGTTGAAGACGAATCGGCGGGCGGTTATGCCGTGGAACAAACGGAAGAATTCAAAAAGAAACAGGCGGAACTGATCCAGGATCACGCCCTGAGATCGGACGTGGTGATCTGTACGGCGCAGATACCAGGGAAGAAAGCTCCTGTGCTGCTTCATAAAAAGACAGTGGAAAGCATGAGATCAGGGTCTGTGGTGGTTGACCTGGCGGCCTCTGCCGGAGGCAATTGTGAGCTGACAAAAAACGGGGAGGTTATTCGCCACAAAGACATTACCATCATAGGAAAATCCGACTATCCGTCGGACATGGCATACGATTCAAGCTCCATGTTCGGTAAAAATGTGTTCAATTTCATTCGGTTGCTGATCAGCGATGAGGGGAACCTGGATCTTAATTTTGAGGACGAAATTGTGAACGGTACCTGCCTGACACATGAAGGAGAGATCAGGAACGAAAAGGTTAAATCAGTCATGTAACATAATAAACCCGGAAGCATGGAACAGGTATTAATTTATTTTAATGAATACAAGGAAGAAATTTTCATTATTGTCCTTTCAATTTTTCTTGGTATAGAGGTGATCTCAAATGTACCCTCGGTGCTTCATACACCCCTGATGTCGGGAGCGAATGCCATTAGCGGTGTTATCATTATCGGTGGCATCATCCTGCTGGGGCATGCGGATCTGTCGAGGTTCTCACTGGAATTTGCCCTGGGAATTCTGGCCGTTTTGTTCGGTACGCTCAACGTGGCGGGAGGATTTGTTGTGACCGACCGCATGTTGGACATGTTTAAGAAAAAGAGAAAGAATTAGTTTATTTTAAGAGCTTTATGAATATGCCTGCAAATACAATTGAATACGGACAGACCATACTTGATTTCAGTTACCTCATTGCTGCCATATTGTTTGTCATTGGTTTGAAATTGTTAAGTAAGCCCGAATCGGCAAAACGGGGGAATATCTATGCTGCATCCGGAATGGTGCTGGCAATGATAACAACACTGTTACTGCATAAAGACGGTGACGGCAATCGCATAGCTCTTTCCAATGCCATCCTTATAATCGCCGTCATCGCTGTCGGAACAATTATCGGGGCGGTTGTTGCACGAAAGGTGAAGATGACTGCCATGCCGCAACTGGTATCGTTTTACAATGCCACCGGAGGAGCGGCATCCGCACTTGTTGCCCTGATGGAATATTCAAACCCGGAAAATTCTTCAACTCTGGTTACTCTGCTCGGATTGGTGATCGGCAGCATTGCTTTCAGCGGAAGTATGATCGCATACGGGAAACTCGACGGATGGGTGAAGGACTGGATGTCTCCTGTCATGAAATACATCAACCTGTTTATGATGGCGCTTGTAACGGCCATTGTCGTGTACCTGATGGCGGCCACAGATCCTTTCATGAGCCCCGGTATCCTGATCTACATACTGTTCGTCATTGCACTGGTATACGGAGTTTTCTTTGTAATGCCCATTGGCGGTGCGGACATGCCGGTTGTGATCTCATTGCTGAATTCATTTACGGGTATTGCAGCGGCCATGGCCGGATTCATCTACAGTAACCAGGCGATGATCCTGGGGGGGATCTTTGTCGGTGCTGCAGGGACCATCCTCACGGTTCTGATGTGCAAAGCCATGAACAGGTCACTGCTGAACGTTATTGTCGGTGCTTTCGGAGGCGGGGGTGTTGCAAAAGGAGATAAGGAAGCGGGCGTGATCAAAGAGATATCGCTCAGCGATGCTTCCGTATTGCTGAATTACACGCAGAAGGTGGTTATCATTCCGGGATACGGACTGGCTGCTGCCCAGGCACAGCATGTATGCAGCGAGTTGGACACATTGCTTTCGGAGAGGGGAGTGGAAGTGAAATATGCCATTCATCCCGTGGCAGGACGTATGCCCGGACACATGAACGTATTGCTGGCCGAAGCAGATGTTCCTTATGAGAAGCTGGTGGAAATGGACGATATCAATCCGGAAATGCCCAATACAGACGTGGCCATTGTTATCGGCGCCAATGATGTTGTAAACCCTGCTGCGCTGGATGATCCGTCGAGTCCGATCTATGGCATGCCCATCATCAAAGCCCACGAGGCAAAGAACATTATTGTCATGAAACGCGGTATGGGCAAAGGATATGCTGCCATTGAGAACTACCTGTTCTACGACGACAAAACCCGGATGCTGTTCGGCAATGCAAAAGACAGCCTGCAAAAGCTGGTTGCGGAAATTAAGAATCTTTAGTTATACTTCCGGCGTCATAACGAAGAGTGAAACGACGAAGCAATCTATAGTCAAACAGAAAGAACTTTTGTAAAATCTATAAGATTTAAATTGCAACATTCTTTCGTCATAGTGTGTGTGTGGCGGGCGAAAAACCTGCGATATCGGGTCGGCTCCCGATATAATCGGGACAGGCTATGGCTTGTGGGGTGACTAGGTTTATTCACTTTGTTCATGAGCTCCCTTTGGTCGGTTTTCTTGATTTTTTGCCTACTTTTTCATCCAAGGAAAAAGTAGGAGCCTGTCCGGCCTGAAGACAAAGAGAATTAACAGTAATTTTAGCAGTTTACTAGGAAAGCCGTTAGAAGTGAAGAAAATATTATGATTAAATTCTTTAATTTAAAGCAGGTTAACTTGATTTTTACCCTGGGCTGTATTATTTAAAGACTGTGAGTAAGACGCTGGTTACTCTTCTGTTGGCTCCGGGGAAACCGGTATAATGGTTACTTCAACCTGATTGGAGCTGATGCTGCAGCCGTTTTCATCCACGGCATCAACCGAAATGAGTTCCGTTATTGTTTCCGTTACTTCCCTGGAGAAATCAATGCTGCCGCTTGTCTCACCGGTACTCCAGAGATAGTCCGAATAACCTGGGCCGGCATCGAAGCTGATCACTTCCCCCGAATGAATGGAAATATCTGTGCCGAGATCGATCCCGGGGAGAACAGGTTCTTTTACCGTTACCAACGCAGCCACCGTACACAGATTTCTGTCGCGCACATGAAAAGGATAGGCTCCTGCCTGCAGGCCTTCGAATACATCGTCTGCCTGAAATTCTTCGTTCTTATCCGTTCCGAATTCATACGGTCCGGTGCCTCCTGTTGCCGAAAGTTCAACGATGCCGTCGCTGTAGCCCGGACAGGTAGCATCCGTGACCTCGCGGACATTCAAAGCCAGTTCTGCAGCAGGCTGACCGACGGTGACCGAAAGGGTAGCCGAACATTCGCTGTCATTCACCGTAACAGAGTATTTTCCGGCAGCAAGCATGGACAGATCCTCGCTGGTCCCGCCATTGCTCCAAAGGTATTCGGGCCGGTCAGCATGGACAGCCGTCAGGTCGATAGCACCGTCATCTCCGCCTTTGCAGGAAACATCCTTTACCGAATATTCCAGTTTTATCCGGCAATCATCTGTTTTTACGGAATCCTGGGAATAGCCGTTCATTGTTATGATCGTCGGGGCAATTGCCATCAGCAGCCACTGACAGGTGAATAATTTAGCGGTATCCATTTTCATTGTCTGTTTAGTTAAGTATTTCTGTGAATCCGTTCCTATTCGCCCCACTCCTCACGAATGTGCATTACATTGCCGGTAGAGGGATTGATATATATTTCGATCAGGATCTCGTTCGAGTACTTTGTGGGGCACCCGGCAGCCACAGCCCTTCTCACTACTTTAATGGTATCGGTAATGACACCGTAATCGTAC
>JASFVU010000358.1:0-4074 GCA_050049665.1 Bacteroidales bacterium
CATCTATCCGGATCATGAAATCGGAAACCTGACCGTGCACATGCTGAAAAGAAAGGAAAACAAAAAGCAGTCCGGGGAAAACCGTGAATTTGAAATTTGTTGGTAAATGTCGTAATATTGTTTTCATCGGGCCGTTGGATTCCGGATATTAAAATTTATGAGCTTGCACCAACAGAAATTTGAACATTTAAATGTAGCAATAATTGCAATTGTCTGCCTAATTCTGTCGCAATTAAATGGATTTACCCAGGATATGCATTTTTCGCAGTTGCATCCGGTACCGGTCTGTATTAATGCTGGAAATACAGGCATTTTTGATGGTGATCTGAGAATTTGCAGTGCTTACAGAAATCAGTGGAGCAAAATCGATTTTCCATACCATACCTATTTTCTTTCTGCCGACGGAAGTACCCGTTTGTTCGGACGGCAGTTCGGGATAGGGGGATATTTTCTGCATGACCAGTCATCGAGTGTGTATCTGACAGCAGACAAATTCTTCCTTTCGCTCAGCCACACTTCCTTTTTTAAGAATAACCAGATTGTTGTTGGCATTCAGCCGGGACTGGTGTTAAAACAGTTCGATTCGGACAGGATTACATTCGGAGCTCAGTTTGACCCTGATGCCGAAGTTTTTGATCCTGATCTGTACAGCAATGAAGGTTTTCTGGAGAACAGAATGAGGTATTTTGATTTAAATGCAGGGGTGCTTTGGCGTTTGCGGCTGCAGAACCTGTTTTTGACGACCGGGTTTTCAGCTACCCATATAAACCGGCCGGTCGAGTCTTTTTTTGATGATAATGATTCAACCCGGCTGCCGGTCAAGTATTCTGTTCACGGGAACCTGAATATCCCGGTTCTGAAAAAATTTGAGCTCGTCCCGATTGTCCTGTATTCGTTTACTACGGGAGCAGAAGAATTTGTTGGAGGTGTAACGGCCGCTTATTTTCCTGCGAATGCAGATCTGGTGATACAAAAAATATACGTGATATCGAGTTTCAGGATAGATCCGGTAAAAACGATCGATGCCATGGTAATAGGGGGTGGGGCCAGAATAGCCAATATTGAACTTGCCATTACCTATGATATCAACATTTCTTCGTTGAGAAAAGCTTCCAACTACCAGGGAGCCTTTGAGCTTTCCCTGATATATACGCTGAATACAAGTAAATCAGGAAAACTGACAGAGCCATGTATCCTATTGTAAACTTTCTGTTTTCTGATCCGAAACCGGTTGTCAGATGGCTGTCCGCTGCCCTGTTCCTGTGTATCTCGTTCAGTGCTTATCCAAACCCGGTCAATGATTCTGTAAAAGTGGTCCGGAAAGAATATAAACGAAAAGCCAAAAGGGACCTGAACAGGGAAAATATTTACGATGCCATTGCCAATTATGAAAAGTATTTCGGGTCCGGGGCAAAAGATGTGCGTTCGGCTTATAAGCTTGCAGGATTGTATTTTTTCACCAGGGACTATGGTAATGCCCGTAAGTATTATGATTCGGTAATTACGTGGTCTCCGGAAAAATTCCCCCTGGCTTACTATTATAAGGGCATTGTATGCAGGAATGAGGAGATGTATGATGAAGCCATCGAGAGCCTTTCCGCTTTCAGGAAGCTGTATCGTGGAAAAAGAGATCCGGAGGAATACCGCAGAAAGGCAAGGGATCTTATTGAAAGTTCCGAATGGGCCTTGCAACATGCTGATTCGTCAGCCAATATATCTGTTTCGAATCTGGGACCGTCGGTAAACCGGCCTCATATTGAGTTCAGTCCTTTTCCGCTCAACGGGAATGAAATGATCTACGGCTCTTATATTGAAGACAGTGTGACCAACAAAAGAAGTATCCGGAAGCTGTACCGCGCCGAAAAAACAGATGATCAATGGGTATTTAAGGGAGAACTGGAAGGGCCTGTCAATGATCCCGAATCCCATACGGGGAATGCGGTTGTTTCAGCCGATGGTAAGCGGATGTATTTTACAAGATGCAGGGAGAACTGGAAGGGAAAGACCATTTGTGAGATCTATTTGTCGGAATACAGAGAGGACGCCTGGCAGGAGCCCCGGAAACTGCCCTATCCGGTTAATGATGAAAATTTCACATCCACTCAGCCGGCACTCGGACAATACCTGCGAACGGGAGCCGATATTTTGTATTTTGTTTCCGATCGCCCTGGGACAAAAGGAGGTATGGATATATGGTACAGCATATTTGATAAACGGAACAATGTCTTCAAAGAACCGCGCAATGCAGGAAGAAGCATCAATACAAGAGAGGATGAGTGCTGCCCGTATTACGATCCGGCAAACCGGACACTCTATTTCAGTTCAAAAGGTCATCACGGTTTTGGAGGTTTTGATGTGTATAAAGCAACAGGTTCCACCCGGAAGTGGACGGATGCCGTACATCTTCCGAAACCTGTCAGCACGGCTTTCGATGAGACATACTATACCACGCTTTCCGGAGGAGAGGACGGTTTTTTTACTTCAAACCGGACGGGTTCTTCGTCCATGAGGAACGGGAGTTGCTGTGACGATATTTTTTATTTCAGATACAATGAATGCAGCAAGGTCGTATCGGAAGGAACGGTTATCAACGTGACCAACTATGATGTATATGATGAATTGAACAAAACCTATAAGCTGGATCTTGAATACCCCGATAATCGTGCTCCGGTTGAAGGTGTTCCGGTACATTTGTATCTGGCGGATACAATGCGCAATGAAGAGATCCTGCTGTCACGGACCGAAACGGATGTAAATGGCAGGTATACGTTCAGCCTGGACCTTGATAAGGATTACAGGATCGTTGTAAAGAATTATGGTTTCTTCGATAAGGTGGTTTACATCAATACAAGGAATACCGAATGTACCGATACACTGCAGTTTGGCATAACACAGATCAGCATTCTGCCCGAGATCACGGTACGGTTCAATGTATATTATGAGCATGACAAGGCCAGGCTTACACGTGCTGCCAGAAATACGATCGATTCTCTGGTGATGCCGGTATTTGATCTTTTTCCCAATGCCATCATTGAAATAGGATCCCATACCGATAATACCGGATCGGACAGCTACAATATCAGGTTATCACAGAAAAGATCCGAAAGCGTTGTTCATTATCTTGGAAGGAAAGGTATATCACCTGACAGGATGGTGGCGCAGGGGTATGGTGAGAGTCAGCCTGTTGCTCCCAATACAAATCCGGACGGTTCCGATAATCCGGAAGGCAGACAATTGAACAGGCGTACCGAATTACGCATTATCGGTGAAATAAGCACATTTTATCTTGATGATGAGTGACCCGGATATAGTTTACAACCGAAACAGAGTATATTAGTCAATTATTTAACCTGAAAGACCATGTTGTTAAAACCGAAAATCACCGCCTTTATCGTTCCGATAATATTCATGATGCTATTCTCTTCATTATCAGCACAATTGTCTAACGGAACATTGACAACACAGGAATATTTCGATCTGGTTATTTCAAATCTCGGAAATGAGGCATCGGAAGTTGTGGATACGGTTTCTCCGGAATTGAATGTGGTGCTTCCGCTTGAAGTTTTTATTGTGAAGGACGAGAATGGAGAACTGAATTTCGACAGTGAAATGCTGAATGCCAATCTGGATTTTGTAAACGGTTATTTTGAGAACATAGGACTGACTTTCATTACAGGCACTGTTACCGAAGTACCGGAATATGCTTACGGAACGATAAACGACATGGAAGAGACAACAGAACTTGAGACAAAGTATGCAAAGCAGGATAAAATAAACCTGTTCCTTGTGGAAGAAATTAACCTGAACAATATTCCCTGTTACGGTTATACGTTTTATCCGGCAGATACATTGCGAAATGTACTGTTTATCCGGAAAGATCATGTGTATGGCAATTGCCTCAGTACATTGCTGGGAAATTACTTCGGACTGCTGCATACTTATGATACCATTGGAGAAATTGAATATGTCGACGGTACAAACTGTAATTCGTCGGGTGATGTTATTTGTGATACGTATGCCGATCCCGGTGGACTGTATGATCTTGTAAACGGTAAATGCCAGTATCAGGGAATT
>JASFVU010000359.1:0-4068 GCA_050049665.1 Bacteroidales bacterium
ATAATGATCAGGATGGGGACCCTTGAGGCGACGGATTTTATCTTTTGAATGGAAGAACATCCTTTCAGCCATTTTGTCTGCAGATTGATAATGATAAGATCGATCTTATTTGACCTGGATGAAATAAACTCATAAAATGAGTCCTGATCTTTTGCATGCCATACTTCTATCTCATTTTGAAACAGCATGATCTCCAACACTTCATAAGATTGTTTTCTGTCATCTACAGCAACAATGCGTTTGTTTTTTAAGAAGTTTTCTGTTTCCGTATCCGTTTTTTTAGTTGCAGTATCTGAAGTTTCATACGGGATGGTAAAATAAAATTCAGAACCTTTATTAAGTTCCGAGTTTACGCCTATCTTTCCGTCCAATAATTTTACTATTCCCTCTGCAATGGCAAGTCCAAGTCCCGAACCTTCATGTTTTCTGGACAAAGAAAAATCTATCTGGTGAAATCGTTCAAATATGACCTTGCTGTGTTCGGGCGAGATCCCTATACCCGTATCTTTTACAAAAAACCGGATAGTTTTATCTTTAAGCTCATATCCGAAACGGATCTCTCCATGACGGGTAAATTTAATCGCATTGTTAAGGAAATTACTCAATACCTGTTTGATTTTCAGATCATCGCTGTAAATCATACTTGCTTCGTTGTCCAACCCCAATTCCAGGGACAATCCGATATTGGCCCTGTCGGGATGCTTTATTTTTTCTTTAAAGGCAAATTTCAGTTCGGACATCAGGTCATTGAGCACAAAGTTTCTTTTATAAACTGGCAACTGGCCGGAATCTATTTTGGAGATATCAATGATATCACTGATCTGCTGCAAAAGTTGTTTGCCGTTGGTCAGAATAAAATCAATGTATTTCTGGTTGTTATCGTCTTTCGGAAGGGCATTTTTAAGAAACTGGCTGAATCCCAGGATTCCGTTCAGCGGAGTTCTTATTTCATGCGATACGTTGGCCAGAAAAGCTGATTTCAGCTGATCGGCCTTTTCCGCCTTGATCTTGGCTTTTCGGAGGGCCTTCTGTTCTTTGACCCAGCTTGTAATGTCGCGCCCGATACCCATTATACCAATGGTATTACCTTCATTATCCTTTAGCGGAAATTTTGATGTCGAATACCATCGGCGGGTATGATTGGATTCAACCACCTGTTCGATGATGTTGATTTTTGCCTTTCCTGTCCTGATCACTTCCTGTTCATCATCGTAGTATTTCTTTGCTAATTTTTTCGGGTGAAAGTCAAAGTCGGTTTTACCCAATAATTCCTGAGGATCGCTTAATCCCATAAGGTTCGAGACAAAGGCATTTGCCAGGAGAAACTCACCTTTTGTGTTTTTAACGAATATATTGTTCGGAATGGCATTGATCAGTTCAAATAACAAATGGCTCTGACCGGCAATTTTTTCTTCATACTCTTTCTGTTCCGATATATTTTTTATCTGGCACAACAAATACCGTCCATCATTGAAATGCTGCAGGGAAGTGAATTTAATGATGCCCCATATGATATCATTTTCCTTGTGTCCGATCCTTAAAAGCTGGCGAGACTGAACAGACCCGCCTTCCTTTGCATTTTTGAACAATTGTTCGATTTCAGCCGCACGTTCGGTATTGAAGAGCTCTTTGAAATCCGATCCGACGACATTATCATGGATGCCGAACAGTTCTTTTGATTCAGGATTGGCATAAACGACGGATCTGTCCGGAGCGAGCAGCAGGGAGGCAATTGATGAAGCCTCCAGCAATTCATGTATCAGCGGATCGATCTTGATGTGATTTGACCGGGAAGTACCGGAAGTGTTTTTTTTAAGAATCATCATAAACGTAGTTAACCGGATGCAAATGGATAATACGGGTTATTAAATTACAACAATTTTGAATATTAATGGTTGTTGTATTATCAACGTGTTCAGACATCAGATAATAACCAATAATAAAACAGTATGAAACAGAAAGCATTTGTTACCGGTTTGTTTTTGTTTGCTTCTCTGCTCCTTTTCGGCCAGGAGTGTTCTTTTTATTATCCGAGAATGGAAGGGACCGAACTTGTTTATCAGCATTATTATAAAAAGGGGGATCCGAGCGGCAGTTCCTCTCACAGGGTAACACATTATAAAGAATTCCCCGGTGGGGCCGAGGCGACCATCCTGTTCAGGACCTTTGACAAGAAAGGGAAACCTGTCAGTGAATCCACCCTGGAAGTTAAATGTGAATCAGGGACATTCTATTTCGATATGAGAGGGTATATCAACCAGCAAATGGTGAGTGCTTATGAAGATATGGAAGTGAAAGTTGAAACGGACAACCTTGAATTACCGGGTAATATAAGTCCCGGTGATGTGCTGAAGGACGGAAGTGTGACAATGGATGTCAGCAGCAGCGGACTGAAGATCATGAGCATGAAAACTTCCGTTACCGACCGTAAGGTAGAAGCAAAAGAGTCTGTTACAACTAAGGCGGGTACATTCGACTGTTACAGGATCAGTTCGGTGGTTACAACCGCATCACCTGTGAAGATTGTGATGGAGACCATGGAATGGTTCAGTCCGGGCACGGGCATGATAAAAAGCGAGAGTTATTCGAGAAGTAAACTGGCCGGAAGATCCGAACTGACAGAACTGAATAAAGGCATATAGCAGCCGGAACCGGTCATTGGGCCAGCCTGTATGATGCAACACTTTCATTGTAATGAATATACAGAACACCTATTGAGATCAGGTTGACAAGGATCTTTTTAGCCAGGGGATACCGGATCCGGCATACCTGACAAAACTCCCTGACAGTTATTTCACCGTGCTGCCTGAGATGGACGAGAAGTTCTTTTTCAATGTCGTTGTATTTTATCAGGGTGCCTTTTTCCCTGTTTTTGTTCTTCCATACGGCCACCTGGATGGCATTGGCTACGAAGTTTTCATCCTTTACCCTGACAAAAGCCCTCCACAGCTTGTCTTTCCAGGGAGCAAGATGGGGCTTGTCAGAACTTTCTTCAATGGTTACCTCAAGCAGTTCTTTGCCATCTACGTGCCAGTCTTTCAGTTTGTACGGGACTTTCGGTTTACAATAAAAAGTGGCTGCAGCTTCAAGCATATATGCTTCCTCCTCGATCTCAATGCCACGGATAACGCCGTTGTCCTTAACCCCAATCAGGAGTGTTCCTCCGCCGGTATTGGCGAACGCCGAAAACGTACGGGCCAGCTTTTTGGCATCGGACACCTCGTATTTGAAATCAAGGTGCTGGTTTTCGCCCTGTGCAATGAGCTGCCGGATGTATTTGTTTTTCGGCACAAAAGCAAATGTTGGGTTTCAGCGGGCTAATTTACTTAATTATTGAATGAAAAACCGGGTGCGGGATATTCGTTCCGCAGCATTGCATGATCCTGGTTTACCTCACCCCTTGAGGTTGTCTCAAAAGGTCCTTTTTATGTCATTCTGAGCGGAGTCGAAGAATGTATTCGTCTGATAAACAGCACATTTCGACTACGCTCAATGTGACCAATAGATTTGGTTTTTTCTTTTCAGACAGCTTTGTCAGGGGATGAGGTGAAAGAGCCATGAATACTATTTACTGTATGAACTTTCCTTCAATATGTATTCAAAGTGTTATTCAAGCTGCAACTCATACACCCTGTCATCGAACAGATCGTAGCGTATTATACCAAACACATCCGAGTAATATACCGTTTTAATTGCAGTTTCGGGCAGATCAATTGGTAAATCATCCAATACATAGATTTGTTGCAGAACTGTATCTCCCAACTGGTATTCTATTGGTGAGGTTTTACTATATTCAAAACTATTTGAATATATTTTACCATGGACACTAACTACCGATGCACTACGATGAAATTCAGTAATAGGGCAATTATCACATTGGATAGTTCCTTCATAACTAACCTCTAAAACCTCCTCCCAGATACGGTCACTATTAATGGTGGCGTAATAGGTTGAGGTATCAGCGATGACATAGGTGTCAACAGCAGAAGTGTTGTATTTGAAAAGGAGAGTATCCCCTTCTCCGAATACAAACCAGTTTGTCCGGTCAAGGGGGATGTAAACATCTTC
>JASFVU010000360.1:0-4062 GCA_050049665.1 Bacteroidales bacterium
CCGAACCTGAAATGACGATCTGTCCCGGACTGTTATAATTGGCAGGGACAACAATCTCCGGAATGAAATCACAGATCTCTTCCACCTGTTCATCTTCAAGGCCAATGATCGCTGCCATAGTAGATGGCTCAAGCTCACATGCTTTTTGCATGGCCTCTGCCCTTTTTGATACCAGCTTCAGGCCGTCTTCAAAGGACAGGGTGCTGTTTGCCACGAGTGCCGAAAACTCACCAAGCGAATGCCCGGCCACCATTTCAGGGACAAATTTATCACCAAGGGTTTTGGCAAGAACAACCGAATGCAGAAAGATGGCCGGCTGGGTCACTTTGGTTTGTTTCAGGTCCTCATCCGTACCTGAAAACATCAGGTCCGTGATACTGAAGCCCAGAATGTCATTTGCATTTTCAAACAATTCCCTTGCCAGCGGCGAATCCTGATACAGATCCTTTCCCATTCCAATGAATTGCGCCCCTTGTCCGGGAAAAACATATGCCTTCATAAAAATTTAATTTTTAATTGCGGGTATAAAACCCTCCGTATTCAATCCTTTTTGTTTATTATTTCTGCGCCCGCCGGATTCAGCTTACTCCCGATGGCTCCCGATAATTACCGGGACGGGATCAATGCACCAAGTTTTTGAAATTTTAGTTTCACACATAAACCGCAAAGGTAATCATTTGCTTTTTTGTGCAAAGCAAAGTCTGTTGATACTCCATACATGCCGGGGAATTGCTCTATGAGATTTTTGCTCCCACGAGGTGGATAAATTCCTCCCGCGTTTTCGGATTATTCATAAATGCTCCGGTAAAAGCACTTGTCGTGGCTTTGGAATTCTGATTGCGAACACCCCGCATTACCATACAGAGATGTTTTGCTTCAATAACAACAGCCACGCCCAATGGATTCAGGGTCTGATGAATGCAATCACGGATCTGAACAGTGAGCCTTTCCTGTACCTGCAACCTGCGCGAAAAAGCCTCAACGACCCTTACGATCTTGCTCAGCCCGGTAATATAACCGTTTGGGATATAGGCCACATGCGCTTTCCCAAAGAAAGGGATCAGATGGTGCTCACAAAGAGAATAGAGTTCAATGTCCTTCACCAGCACCATTTGCTTATAATCTTCCCTGAACTTCGCTCCTTCAAGCAAGGCAGCCGGATCAATGGAATAGCCGTGAGTAAGGTATTGTAAGGACCGTGCTACTCTTCTTGGTGTATCCGCCAATCCCTCTCTTCCGGGGTCTTCTCCGAGATTTTTCAATACATCGTGATAAGATTCCGCTAATTTGTTAGTGGTTTCCTCATCAAATATTTCCGGTAAATCAAATCCTTCATTATATTCGCTACTTTTCAAAAAATCTTTGGATTTCATATTAAATAATTTAACATGGCTTGCAATAATTATTATTATGTAAATTGACTAACTTTAAAACAAGCCGTATGAACTGTCAAATATAGAAACAAATTGGTATAACCATTCTAATTCTTTTAATATTGAGAATTCTAATTGTTGCTTCTTCTAACCGTGAATTGGTCGACTTTGTCAGTAAACTTGAGTATGTTCATCAGATTGAGACTCATTATAAAAGTTATAAGTTAGGTGAAATGGGAATTGATGTCCTGGTGACCGGATACGGCAGTGCGTTTACGGCATATCACCTGACCAGGGCACTGAATATGATCAATTACGACCTCGCCATTAACATTGGTCTGGCAGGAAGTTTCGATCATTTTCTGGAACAGGGATTTGTTGTAAATGTTGTTCAGGATCAATTTGCAGATCTGGGAGTCGAACATAAAAATAAATTATACACCCTTTCCGAAGAGGAACTAATGGACGAAAATGAATTTCCTTTTGTGAGTGGAAAACTCAATAGCCTGGGGAATTTTGAGATTGAAGAAGTGGATTCATTGATCCCGGTCAAAAGCATCACGGTAAATACTTTTCAAAGCGATCCGAAGTGGATCAACATACTGCGTGATAAATTTTCCCCGGAGATCGAAACCATGAACGGTGCCGCCTTTTTTTATGTTTGCCTTTGTGAAAAGGTACCATTTCTTCAGATCAGGGCCATCTCACATTTTGTGGAGATAAGAAGGATCGAGAACTGGAATATCCCCGCTGCACTGGAAAATCTTACCGAATCGGTCATCAGTATCATAAACGAACTCAGGACCGACTGATTATACAATGGCATTTACCTGCAGATACGTATCATTTTTCACCAGATTGTATAAATTTGCCGCAGCAGTTAAGATTTTACCGGTTTAAAACATTGCCGGCGCATTCAACTTAGTGACGTATTACACTTAATGTTGAGAAATGAAAGCCAATAATTGTAAAGTAGTACCAACCATCGTATCCGTCACTTTATTGTTGACTTAATACTAGTAAGAAATGATAATAATAACAGGGGCTGCCGGTTTTATTGGCAGTAACATGGTATCCAAACTGAATTCGGAAAGTCACAGTGACCTGATCCTGGTCGATCATTTTTCAAATAAACTAAAAAACAAAAATCTGGAAGACAAAAACTATGAAAAGACGATCGATCGTGATCAGTTTTTCGAATGGTTCAGGAAAGATCACAGGAAAATTGAATTTGTTATTCATCTCGGAGCACGAACCGATACCACGGAATTTGATAAAGCTGTCTTTGATAAATTAAACCTGGAATACTCAAAGCAGATCTGGAAATACTGTACAGAGTATAAAATACCTCTCATCTATGCTTCATCCGCTGCTACCTATGGCCTTGGGGAAATGGGATACGATGATGATCATAAGGTCATCGGTAAGCTGAAACCCCTGAACCCATATGGCGAATCTAAAAATGAATTTGATAAATTTGCCGTCAGCAGCAGGAAATCCCCTCCCTTTTGGGCCGGCATCAAATTTTTTAATGTATTCGGACCGAATGAATACCATAAAGGCAGGATGGCCTCGGTTGTGTACCATGCTTACAATCAAATAAAGGAAACCGGTACAATGAAACTTTTCCGGTCACACAACCCCGAATTCAGAGACGGAGAGCAGAAAAGAGATTTCATTTATGTGAAAGATGTGGTGGATGTGCTTTACCAGTTTCTTTCTGCCAGGATCAAATCAGGTATATACAACCTGGGTACCGGGAGAGCAAGAACATTTCTCGACCTTACAAAGGCCACATTCCGGGCCATGGGAATGAAAGAGAATATAGAATTTATTGATACACCGGAAGACATACGGGACAAATACCAGTACTTCACCCAGGCAAATATGTCAAAATTACTGGAAACCGGATATTTCCTGCCTTTTTCAACCCTGGAACAAGGCATTGACGATTACGTTAAATATTTCCTTTTACAGGAACGTTACAAATAATTAATATTCAATCAGTAAAGGAGATCCTCCTACCATAGGATATCTGTTAAGATTTTCTTAATATTGTAGGAAAGAGTTCATCCAAACAGTTACTATGATAAAAGTTGACCAGTATATCAAACGGCTGATGGCATTTCTTGTTTGTATCGTCGCTTTTTTCCTGTTAATTGATTTCCTGCCGGTTTTTATTAGTATTCCGCTTCTCAGTATAGCTTTTTCCCTGCTGCATTTCAGGATAACTCAGGAAAAGCCACCTTACCTGTTTGATTATAGTCTGACGGGAAATTATGTTAAAAAGGGGGGCCTTAGGGGACTGTTAATTATTCCGGTCAATCTGTTCGGGTTCATTTATGATGTCATTGTCTGGACATTATGGGGTATTTACCTCGTATTTATCTTTTTTATTGATCTGCTGTACCTGCTGAAAATCATTTTCTTCTGGCTTGCACACGCTTTGATATGGATACTTCGCCAGTATGTTCCTTTTATCGTTTTTATCTATAAAATTACTATCTACTATCTGATCAGGTGGCCCTGGTGGATATACCAGCTTGCCTACAATAATATCAGGTTTGCTTTTAATACGAACAGTTACCGGATAGCCCTTCCCGGGACCTTGTTTGCAGGGTTTATCATATTCTTATTTTATTTCCTGGAAATTATGATCGAAGATATACCGGGACTGATATTCATCGGC
>JASFVU010000362.1:0-4057 GCA_050049665.1 Bacteroidales bacterium
GAAGGATGTGTGCTTGATCAAAAAATGATGAATTGATAAACTGATAAGTCGATTAAATGAAATATACGATTATGCCGGTAGTAGCAGGAATACTCCCTCTCCATTTGGAGAGGGTTGGGATGAGGTAAACCTTAAGTGGCTACCGAAGCAGCTATTGCTGCGATGGATGATCATATATCCAGTTCCACAACCGTTATTCCCGGACCGCCACGATCGGGGTGCTCATCCCTGATCGAGCCGATTATCCTGTTTGAACTGAGGTATTCCCTGATCATCTGCCTTAAGATCCCATTTCCCTTGCCGTGGAGGATCCGTACCTTTTTTACGGCGATCACAAGAGCATCATCAATAAAATCCCGGACCTTTGTAACGGCTTCTTCACCCCGTAATCCCCTGACATCTATTTCGGGTTTGAATCTGAGCCTTCGCTCTTCAAAGTTGCCGGTTTTGGGCCTGACCTGTTTTCCCGGAACATCTTTTTTTTCTGCACGTTCAACCCGCGAATGATCCAGTGAAGTGATCATGTTTCCGAAAGCAACCAGTAACGACTTACCAGTTACTTCCAGAACTTCCCCTATATTGTCCGTCCCTTTCATTTTTACGGAATCGCCTTTTTTTACAAATGAATTGACCGGAATTTCTTTTTCGGCCTTATTGACAAGGGCTTTTTCAATTTCCGGACTATGTTCTGACAGGCGCAATCCCGCCTGCTGTAATTCTTCTAATTTTTTGTCAATTGAATCACTTTTGTTTTTGGCTGCGACCTGTTTTTTATATTCTTCAAGGTTCTCCCTTGCTTTCCGGGTTTTGTCCTTCCGTGCATGGCTTTCTTTTATTTCCCGGATAGTCCTTTCAATTTGTTTATTGGTCTCCTTCAGGATATCCCTGGCCTCATTTCGGGCTTCGGCAAGGATCTTTTTTCTCTCCTGCTGAATATCATCCAGTTCTTTACTGTATTTGCTGTATAAAGTATCAAGCGATTTTTCCACTTTCCGGATACGATGCCTTTTCTCCTCCCAGTATTTTTTATCCCGGGTAATATCGCGCAGGTGTTTCTCAATATCCATATGGTCTTTTCCCAACTTATCCGAGGCATTCTTCAGGATCTTTTCAGACAGGCCGATATTACGGGCAATATCAATGGCAAATGAACTTCCGGGTTCGCCGATCGCCAGTTTAAAGAGCGGTCTCATTTGCTGCGTATCAAAAAGCATGGCGCCGTTTACAATTCCGGGTGTATCGGAAGCATAGTATTTCAGGTTTGCGTAATGGGTGGTGATCACACCAAACGTTCCGCAACTGTTTATCTCTTCCAGTATAGCCTCTGCAATGGCCCCACCCAGTGCAGGTTCCGTACCTGTACCGAATTCATCGATCAGGACCAGGGTTTCACGGCCGGCTTTTTTAGTGAAAAACTTCATGTTCATTAAATGACTGCTGTAAGTGCTCAGATCATTTTCCAGGGATTGTTCGTCTCCGATATCAATGAAAATATTGTTGAACAGGCATATTTCAGAGTTCTCCGACATGGGGACGAGGTTTCCGCATTGAAGCATGTATTGAAGCAATCCGACGGTTTTCAGACATACGGATTTACCGCCTGCATTAGGTCCCGATATCAGCAATATCCTGTCTTTCTGACTGAGATGTATGTTCAGGGGAACTACTTCTTTCTTTTCCGATTTATGAGACAAATACAGGAGGGGGTGAATGGCTTCTTTCCATTGGAATCCGGTCTTTTTATTAATAACAGGCAATTTCCCGTTTATCTTCAGGGCGAATTTGGCCTTTGCCCTGAGAAAATCAATTCTGCCAAGGGATTGAAAAGCTTCAGTCAGATCATCGATGTGCGGCCTGATCTCATCGGCAACGTGGATAAGGATCTTTATTATTTCCCTTCGTTCCGCATAATGGAGTTCACGGATCTCATTGTTCAGTTCAACAATGGCTTCAGGCTCAACAAAAATGGTTTTTCCGGAGGAGGATTCATCGTGTACGATTCCTCCCAGTTTCCTTTTATTACCTGCAGGCAGCGGTATAACGGGCCTCCCCTCGCGAATGGTGATCTCTGCGTCCTCTTCAACCAGCCCTTCTTTCCGGACGCTTTTTAATATGGTCCGGATGCGTTTTGTTACGGAGGATTGTTTTTGCCTGATCTCCAGACGAATTTGTTTCAGAACAGGAGATGCGTTGTCTTTTATATTGCCCTGACCGTCAAGCACATTATCGAGCTTTTTTCCAATGAAAGGAAAGTATTCCAGACCGGAAACTTCCCTGCTGATTGTTCCGTACTTTTCCCGGATCTCTTCTTTGGAAAAAAAGTGTTCAAGGCTTTTCAGGGTAAGAAGTGATTTGTTCAGCTGATTCAGTTCCCCGGTTTCGGCATAAGTACCCGGTACCCTGATCTTTTCCAGGCACACTGTACTGTCGATGTAATTATCCTGGGGAAAATTCTCTTCGAATTGCAGGATCTTCCTGATGTCTTCCGTCAGGTTTAGCTCATGTTCAATGGAGTCAGCAGCCGTATCAAATGCCATCTGATCTGCCCGGTTCTTTCCCAGCCGGCAAAGACAATAATCCGAGATCATTTGTCTGACCCTGTCAAAACCGATTTTATTTTCAAACGAATCCGGAAAGATCATAACTGTCTCTTTAAATCCCAAAATTAACATTCTTTACGGACTAATTTCAGTAAGAATTTCTTTTGAGCAAATAAAAGAATATCAATCAATTAACTATTGGTAAAGTAATTTATAATAAATAAATATATAAAAAAACTTGTCTAAATGTAAAGTAAACATTACATTTGTTCAAAAATAATTTACTAATCGTAAACTTTAATATAATGAATTGGGTAATTTTTATCATTTTACTTTGGGTTATACTGGATTCCGAAGATATTATCTGATCTTGTCTTCCCGGTCAACTTTCAGCCGAAAGAACGGAGGTATAAATAAGATTGCATCAACTTAAATTTGATAAAAATGAAAAACCTGTTAACATGTCTTTTTGACTACAAAGTCAAACGATTCTCCCTGGCCCTGGCCGTAATTATTTTTATCGCTGATATGGTCATACGAACAACGGGTGAGAATTATATAAACTCATTCGAACATCATGTATTATTTTGGCATCAGGTACCATCCGAAATGGCTTCTTGAAGAAGAAACGGCCCCTAAAGAATACAATCTGTTTGCCATCGTGGCCATCATCTGGATGTTGGTGATGTTTGGGGTTCTCATATTCCTGGGCATTTTACTGGATTTATAATATTAAAATTATCCGATCATGAAAAATCAACTGACAGCACTATTTGATTATCGCGTAAAAAGAGTTGCACTGATCCTGGCGTGTATTGCTTTTGTAGCGGATATGGTGATCAGACAGACGGGAAATGAGGTGATTAATATCTATGACCATCATATTCTGTTGCATTATGGTGTATTAATTTCATTGTTATCGGCTGTACTGAGCAAGGATAAAGTGGATGATGAACTTTCCATGAAGGTCAGGTATGGTATTTTTAAAAATACTTTTTCTTTCATTGTGGTGATGTTTGGTATAGTAGCTCTTCTGATGTCCCGCTCATTGGTTAAATCATTGAGTACTCTTACTATTATGTATTGTCTTGAAGGGATGATGGTTGTTCATCTGATATTTTATTATTTTGGCGTCCGTTATCATCCAAAATGGTTATTGAGTGAGGAAACAGCTCCAAGGCACTATAACCGGATGATGATAACATTTCTCATTTCCTTTCTGGTACTTGTGTTGGTTATCATTTTTTTATCTGTTGCCGCAGATCTGGAACAAAAATAAGGATATCAGGACAATGAAAAATTTAATAAAAGTTGAACGTGCAAGAAAGAACATTACACAAGCTGATCTGGCTGATACCATTCATGTATCCCGGCAAACGATCCATGCCATAGAGACGGGAAAATTTGTTCCTTCAACGATGCTTGCTTTGAAAATGGCCCATTACTTTGGTTGTAAAGTAGAGGATATTTTTGAACTGGAAGAGTCGGATTTGGCGGACATGAATGGTTAGGGCTAT
>JASFVU010000364.1:0-4053 GCA_050049665.1 Bacteroidales bacterium
GATTTTGCTTCGGGAGGAAATGGAATTTTAATTTCGTTGTTTCCGAAATAACCGTCTTTCACCGATACCATTTCTACACCGCGGTCTGTACCCTTAATCAGGGCTTCTTTTATTCCTGCTACAGCATCCTCGTTAGAAATATGTTTTGTGTCTTCTGTAAGCGCTTTTTTGACATTTCTCAATAATTGAGCAGAAATGGGACTGTTTGTCACCATTGCGGTAATAAACAGAAATAGCAGAATCTTTTTCATTGTTGTTGATATTTGGTTAATTTTCAGTCTCAATTATAATGCCAGAAAATGTTAAAAATGCATATATAAAAAACCTGTGTAACCGGATACAAAAATTAATTAATTTAAGCGGATTCATTTCAATATGAAAAAAGAACCGGACAAACCAAAAGCTCCTTATAAAGGTAAAAGGAATAAGCAATACTCGAATGATGATGGAAAAAAATCAGCCCTCAGTCTGTTGTACTGGCAAGTGTTGATTATCATCGCAGTTGTTTCAGGTTTGTATGCATTTATGGCGAAATATTGTATTTTCAGGTCCGGATACCCGGAAGAAGTCGATTACGGAAAAGAAAAAATATCCTGTTTATCCAATGATAAAATCAATGCAATGTCCGGTGAAAAAGGAGACGTGCCATTAGCTTTCGTCGATAATGAAAGTCTCTCCTCAGGTAAGGCCACGTACATAAAGAATTGTACGGTTTGTCATTTACTGAACGGACAAGGGCTTGTCGGCCCGAACCTTACAGATGAATACTGGATACATGGGGGAGATTTTGAGGAAATTATACATACCATTGCAAAAGGTGTGCCCGTCAAAGGAATGATCCCGTGGGAAACACAACTTTCGGAACAAAGTATATATGAAGTAGGGAGCTATGTAACAACCCTTCGGGGTACAGATCCGCCTAACCAGAAAGAACCTCAGGGAGAAAAATACCCGGAGGCTCAGTGAGCCTGTCTCATATTGTGATAACGGAGAGATTTTCCGATACTTCAGGTCTGTTGTAAAAATTCCGGAGAATGAAACCCGCCAATCATTTTCGGTTATCCTGCTGGTTTATCTCAGTTATTTTTAATAATTTAATAATGCAATTGAAATACTAATTTTAAATCACGGAGATATGCAAAATAAGTCAGTCTGCAAAAGATTATCAGTGACATTGATAATTGCTTCCCTGTTCTGTTTTACTGCATTTTCACAGAGTAAAACAGTTCAATTCAAGACCTTTGATAAGGTTATTGTAACTGCCGATCTGTATGCACCCAATCCCGGCAGTTCTCCTTTCATCATTTTGTATCACCAGGCCAAATACAGCCGGGGCGAGTACCAGGAAATTGCCCCTAAACTGAATGATATGGGTTTTAATTGCCTGGCAGTGGATTTAAGAAGTGGCGAAGCAGTGAACGGAGTGACCAATGAAACGTGGAAATTTGCTGATAGTCTGGGAATGGAAACCCGGTATACAGACGCTTATACAGATATGAGGGCAGCGGTATCGTATGTGAAGAGCAAATACCCGGGTGCGAAGATATTTCTTCTTGGAAGTTCGTATTCTGCTTCGCTGGTTCTGAAATTAGCCGGTGATTTTCCAAAAGGAATATCAGGCGTTATTGCTTTCTCTCCCGGTGAATATTTTTCAAAATTCGGATGGAGCAGGGACATCATTCAAAGCTCGGCATCTCAGATCAAATGTCCTGTGTTCATAACATCATCGTTAACAGAACGGGAGAGCTGGCAAAAAATATTCGACGCAATACCAGTGCAAAGCAAAGTTTCATTCCTTCCGGATTCAGGGGGGAAACACGGAGCAAAAGCTCTTTGGGATGTATTTCCCGAAAGTGACCAATACTGGAAAGCATTAAAAGCTTTTCTGATCAAATACCGGTAATATCTAACGGATTGACAAGGAGTTAAAGCTTTTCGCCAAAAGCGTACGCCAGCGCTGAGAGATGAGAAGTGAGAAGATGAGATGGTGAGATGGTGAGATGGTGAGATCTTAGGTAGTTTGCTTTTAGGTTACTGGTTCCTTGGTACTGGGTACTGGGTGCTCAAAAAAAAATCAAATAATATTAAATAACAAATTTCAATATCCAAACTCCAAATCCTTCAAACAACAGGCCTTTGAGTATTACAATTTGCTTTTTAGAGCTTAATTGTGATTTGGGATTTGTTCATTCATAGCTAATCGTATATTTCATTCAGTTCATTAGTTTACCGATTCATCAATTTCATGATTACACGACTATTTAAACAAGTACCCAGGGAACGGTACCAAGTATCCGGTATCCAACTATCTAAAAGCCAACAACCTAATAAGCTAATAGCCTCTTATTCAAGGATTCAAAATGAAATTCAGCCATAAAGGACTCAACCATTTCACTTACAATTTTGTTTATAAGGCAAAAGCATATAAATGGGGCGAAAAAAAACCAATTCAAATATCCCTATCTATGTGGTCTCGGGAGGAAAGGGTATTGCAGGACATACAATGGTACATTCCCTGATCATACAATATCCCGATAATAAATTCCCTGTGCGTGTAATACCTGATGTACAGTCAGAAGAGAAGATCATTGATGTGGTAGAGAAAGTAAAGAAAGATGGTGGCATCCTGGCCCACACAATGGTGAATTCCGATCTTCGCAGGTTACTGAAAAAGGTATGCAGGGAAAAGCAAGTCCGGGACATCGATTTTATGGGAGGACTGGCAGATTTTTTTGAAGAAGAGCTGGGTCTCCGGTCGGTGAAGGTCCCCGGGTTGTACAGGAATATAAACTCACAATACTTCGAACGCATCAATGCCATTGAATATACACTGAATCAGGACGATGGAATGAATCCACAACGATTGGAGAAAGCCGAGATCGTGCTGACCGGCGTATCACGAAGCGGAAAAACACCATTAAGTGTTTACATGTCCATGTTTGGCTGGAAAGTTGCCAATGTTCCTCTGGTGAAAGGCATTGAACCACCTGTTGAGCTTTTTCATGTTGATTCAAAAAGAGTATTTGGCTTAAATATCAGTTTGTCGAATCTTATTTCACAACGATACAAAAGACTGAGCCAGATGGAGTACCAGGTAAATTCAAATTACATTGATCAGTTAAACGTGAAGGAAGAATTGCGCTATGCAAATTTTATTTTTGAAAAAGGAGGATTTACAAAAATTAACGTGAATAACAAACCCATCGAAACAACCGCCAATGAAATTATAGGTTATGTATCCGAACGTTTCGGACACCATGAGAGAAAAATATAGGACTTTTTCCGAACACATAAGATATTATCTCATAATTAATGAGAAACAGGCAAATATAGAGTCCTGCAGAAATGGATGAATGAAATTATTCCGGAGATAAAAAATAACGAATTGCAGAAAATATCTGCAACTCGTTATCAAATTTTATCAGTGTTATGTTCGCAAGGCTGTTAAGGCTAAATGATTCCCGTTGTTGGGAACGGTCGCAAAAAATGTATCTCCAGTTACTCAATAAACAAAAATATCTTACTCAACAATAATTTTCTCAGTGAATGATTTGTTTTTTACACAAATCTGCAATAGATATAATCCCGGAGAAAAAGCAGAGATATCTATTTTATTGTATTGGATTTTGCCCCTGCATATAATTTTACCGGCAAGATCAACTATCATATAATATGTATTTCCTTCAACAGCTAATTCGTCATTGATGAGTATATAATTTTTCACAGGATTTTGTGTAACAATATTATGTACATGGTGTGATCGTTCGTCTTCCAGACCACTAATATCATTATACACGATTTTGATATCGTATTCGCCGGTAAACCTGATGCTTTCAATGGGTGCATTAAAGGCATTTTCCCTGAAAATTATCGATACATTATCAACGTTGTTTTCTTTGTTGTGCTGACCGGCTTCACCTGTAAGCGTGAAATCTATCAGTGAATCATTTACCATGTATACCTGGGGCTGAAGTCCCTGAGGGACATTGAAGACATTTACTTTGCCAGATATTATCATATCCTCACCCACTGCACCTGAAAACGTGGTGCCAT
>JASFVU010000363.1:0-4053 GCA_050049665.1 Bacteroidales bacterium
TGAAAAGGTGTTGCTTTCCGAATCCGACCAGTTTATCAATTCAAGAGCTGTTTCAAGCAGTTTTGTTCTCTTTTTGCTTTCCGTACAGGCATCAGCATTCAGGACCAGTACCTCTGCCAGTAATTCGGCATTTTTATTGTCAATGCCCTTATTCCTGGTAATAACGGAGGTAATTTCTTTTGGCGTTACCGTCAACAGATCCGGAAGGGTCAGATCGAGATGTTCTTTCAGTAATTCATCGGTCAATTGACTGATTTTTTCTTCCGTTTTGTCAGTCTTTAATCCCATGAGTTTTTTCAGCAATGCGGCGATCGCCTGAGACATCAGTTCTATTTGCCGCATAAGGTAATCTCTTTGTTGCATTCCGGAGTATGAATAATGAAACAGAAAAATTAATTTTGCATTTTATAAAGCAGCAAGTAAATATAAGATAATGAAAGAAATTACCAACATCAATGGAACGTTTACACTGAACAACGGGCTTCCCATGCCCTATTTTGGTTTGGGTGTTTTCGAAGCAGCTCCGGGCAGGGAGACCATTGAGGCAATACACTGGGCATTTGAAGCAGGTTACCGGCACATAGACACGGCCACTATGTATTTGAACGAGGATAGTGTGGGAGAGGCTGTGAGAACGAGCGGATTGAGAAGGGAAGATGTTTTTATTACGACCAAAGTTCTGAACGAACATCAGGGCTACCGGAATACCATGGATGCATTTCAAAGAAGCCTGGAAAAATTAAAGACGGATTATGTTGATCTTTACCTGATCCACTGGCCGGTGAAAGGCAAATACCTTGAAACCTGGCAGGCTTGTGAGGAATTGTATGCACAAGATCTTGTCAGGGCAATAGGAGTAAGCAATTTTTTGCGTCATCATATTGAAAACATCATGGATAATGGTGAAATAATGCCGATGGTAAACCAGAATGAATTTCACCCATACCTGGTTCAGCCCGGCTTGCTTGCTTTTTGCAAAGAATATCACATTCAATATCAGGCGTGGTCTCCAATTTTGAAAGGAGAAGTAAATTCTATTCCCGTATTGACGGATATTGGTAAAAAATATGGAAAAAATCCGGTACAGGTAGTCCTGAGATGGGATTTGCAGAAAGAGGTAATTACCATTCCGAAATCGGTTCACCGGGAGCGCATCTTTTCCAACGCCGATATTTTTGATTTTGAACTTTCAGAGGAAGACATGAGTCAGATCGATGCCCTGGACCGGGATAAAAGAACAGGTCCGCATCCGGATAGTTTTTAAACCAATGCTGAAGTTCTGTTCTCTTCCTGAAAAGATTGTGATCCGGCTATTTTTTTACGGAATACATTTTGCCCGGAATTTCCAGTGAAATGGGGTAATATTTATTGACCACCACTTCCTGCATGCTATATGGCTTTGTTGCTGCTACAACATGCCTTCCCGGGGCATTTTTTGCAATTGCGTTGGCAAGGTTTGCCTGATTGTCCATTCCTTTACCCGTATTGCAGGCATTGAGAAAAATAGTGGCTTCCGGATCAAGACGTTTGAGATGACGTTTAAGTTCTTTATCTTCCGTATCGATATAACTCAATTCTACGTAGCCTTCGGTGGGGACATTCAGAATAATGTTGTCTTTGCTGCCATGACCAGATAATATCAGGAGATCGATCCTGGGTGTTTTCTTCAGGGCAAAGTAGAGCTCCCTCTCATCTCCGCAGGTGGCAAACCATATGTCGTAGTCCTGGGACAATAATTTGATAAATTCTCTTGCCGAAGGAGAAAAGAAAGCTTTTTCATTGTCCAGTACCGGGTAAGTGATCAGCAGATTGGGTTTTTTCGTATCCCTGAAAAAATCATAACTTCTTTTAACCAGACTCAGGCTGTACAGGGTTTTGAAATTTTCTTTTGTCAGGAAGATATCGTTAGCATGACTGTTCTTTTTGCGCCAGTTCTTGTATTTTTTGTTATAAAGCTCTTTCAGCAAAGGCTTTGTTTCAGGATCCTTAACCTTTTTTAATGCTTTCAAAAGATCACTTTTTGTGATGTCATTCTGATAAAACTTAACAATGTCGCGGGCATCAAAAAGGGGTTTTTGATCACTGTTTTTAAGGTTTTTGAACAATTCGGTATAATCGAGTGGCACTTCCTTGCCCAGCAGGCGTTTCAGTTCACTGGCCGTATAGACCTTCACCCCGTGTTCGTCTGTGATGTCATTAAACCCAAGGTCTTTATAATGATATGTGTTGAATTGCTGTTCCAGCGTCAATCCTTCCTGTTTTGGTGTTTCCTGTGTGATCTTGTTATCATCAAAATTGCTTACGGAAATATCAAATAACTGGGCAAATACCACATCTTCCGAGGTTGCAGCGACAAATGTCTCGAACATAGCAAGTTTCGAAAGGAATTTTGTATGTTTCCGAAGGAATCTCATAAAACTGATGCACCTTATTTTTTGATGATATTATATCATAAAAGTATGAAACATTTGTTAATTGATCTTCTATTCAGTTAACAATTATTCACTGAATTCTGCGAGCGCACTTTGAATAAGTAGTGAGATTTTAAGTTATTAGCTTATTAGCTTATTAGCTTATTAGGTTGTTAGCTTGTTAGCTTTTGGCAATTAGGTCATTGGGGTGCTGGCTTTGCCCGCCGTAACCAGGTGAAGGCGGATTGCTGGTGTTGTTTAACTGTTTAATTGTGTAATCGTGAAACTCAGATATAGTGCAGAGCATTAATATAGCTTTCCTGTTGGCTTACTCTGCAGGCCAGTTGTTTCGTTCCGTTCCCCGACGGAACGGCTTTCTTTTTTTAGTCAAGTAAAAAAAGAAAGCAAAAAAAGTCAGACAAGGAAACCAATTATGCTTATTTATCCCGATACACTGCGTTATCGGGATTGTTCGACTTACAAATTTCAATGCATTTCATTTTTGAAATTTGAGTCTCACGAATGAACTCGACGGCCTTCAGCTGTCTCAGACAGAATTTCCTTTACCCTTCGGGTCTACAGCTTCATCGGGTGGATCCTCGCCTGCGAAGCCAAGGGCTGGTTCCGTTGTAATCTAAATTCAGGATAATTCCATAAAGCATTTCACCAGTTATTCGATTAGTTAATCACCAAAATACTTTGCCGGTTGGTATCTGAAATTCCTTTCTCTTTTCACCTTATCTCACCGTCTTACCATCTCACCTCTCACTACTCATTTCTCATACCCGTAGGAATATCTTTTTCCTGAAAAGAAAGTACAGAAAAAGCCATTCAATGGCGATCAGACCGATAATCAGGATAACCGGCTCGTAGCTACCGAACAGTCCGGCAAATCCGGGAAAAACAAAGTCTGAAACACCCCGGAAGTCCAGTATGACTGTAGCCATATAAATCGTAATTGAATTAAGCCCGATGACCCGGAAGAAAAATGTCCATTTCCGGAACCCCCATACATCGATGATCAGGTAAAACACTGCCAGCAGGACCAGGCTGATACCTCCGGCAAGGAGATTGAAGGTTGTTGTCCACAATGATTTAATGACAGGGTAATAATTTTTCAGAATCAATGCAGCCAGGATAAGAACAATGCCCGATGCAGCGAGCACAATGGTTTTTCTGTATTGTGTAAATTTATCCGTCTGCAATATTTCTCCGGCCAACGTTCCCAGAAGTGTTATTCCTGAAGCGGAAAAAATGCATAAAATTCCTTCGGGGTCGAATACTTTTCCATAAAGTTCTCCGGGGAGCAAAAGCCGGTCAATGTATGAATTTATACTGCATTGCGGTGTCAGAACACCTGCTCCGCATCCGGGTACGGGAATTACCAGTTGAATTACAGAATATCCGGCCAGTATTCCAAACAGCCAGATCATCCTCCCGGCGAAATTGCGGGTGTTCAATACAATGACAACGGTGATCAGGTATGCCAGTCCGATTTGTCCCAGCACGCTGGCATAACGAAAAGATCCGAACTCGAATCTCAGGAAGCCATTGTAAATAAATCCTAATACGATCAGGATAAGGGCTCTTCTGATACTCTTTTGATAGAGCGAAGCCTTGCTGACACCATGACGGAATCTGG
>JASFVU010000365.1:0-4050 GCA_050049665.1 Bacteroidales bacterium
CATTTCGAGGGCTTCGGCAAGTTCCTCAATTAATTTTTCTTTCATAATTACATCTTTTACAGGTTAGTTGTCAATTATTCTAATGGTCATAAAAGCCTCAGCATAAGTGAATCCCACAGTACTACCCCTGAAATTGGCCAGGGCTTCAATTGTTTTAAGTGACCTGGGATTGGGAAATTCTTTCAGTTGACTCTTAAAACACCGCATAGCTTCGAGTTTATCATTAAACTCAGCCGATATATCAACAAAACGGGTCGGTATGAAGGCATCATCCCCGAAAGGAGCTGCCCACTCTGTCTCAGAAAGTGTTTCATAAGCAAAAATCTGATCAACACGGTTATCCCTTCCCGGTCTGGCTGCCACTAATCCTGCATTAAATACAGCCGTATGATCATGATGAATATCGCCACGGTGTGGGAGATAAAGTGATCCTATTTCGAATTCTTTTATCACACTATGAATAGCCCCGGACAATTCTGAAACAGAAACCAGATCAAGATCCGGAGCCGGGAAATCAAAGAATCTGGTTGAAGTAACACCCAGCATCTTATGTGCATTAAGCGCTTCCCTTCTAACATTTTCGATTCTTTCGTCTGAATATAATTCCTTCTTTCCACGGGTGACGACAAGTACAAAAACTTTCGTACCCCGGGATGTGAGTTTCTTAATTATCCCTCCGCAGCCTAAAATCTCATCATCAGGATGAGGGGCTACAACCAGTGTGTTCATTATCTTCATTTCAAATTCAATTTGTTGACTTTTGGTATTTCATAACCCTGTCCCAATCGTATCCACAGTTCATTAAATAATCTATAATGGTTACATTTGCCTGAAATTCACCCCATAGCTGAGGATATTCAAACGGTTTATATTCGGCATATTTCAAACCAATCCCCCTTTTGGTAAAGTTTTCTTCCTTCTGGTATGCTTTGGCACCGGTCCCGGAATAATACAGATCGCCGTCCAGGGCACTGCAGATATCAAGTATTCTTTCTTCCTGTGTTGAAGTAATACTCAAATCGGAAGCAACAACAAATTTCGTTTTGATGCCAAGCTTCTCACAATAAAACTTAATAACAGCCTCATTTTGTTTTGCTATATTGGAATAAGGAACCTTCAAAAGTTCAGAGAAATCATTATACACCTGATCAAAAAACCTGGTCCTTTTATAGTTTGTTTCAATAATTTTCAAATGTTTTTCTTTCCATCCCAGTTCATCCTTAGTAGTTACTTCATTTATCTTGTCTCCCATACTCTGTTTTACCGGTATCTTCAATCTGAAAGAACCATTGGATAATTTAATGTAATGGTAGTTATGCATACCATGATTAGAGAATTGGGCATCATCCAGAAAAACAAATGTATCAGAGATAGCGATTTTATAAAAATATCCCAGCCAGGGAATGTAATTGGGTTGGTGAATTGAAATGGCCGTCATAATTTCCAATATTGTCTTTTGAAAAGGTATTGATAATTATTCTTTTGAATAAATGTTATCTGTAATGAAGAAAACCAGAAATGATCTCAGAAACAGTTTAAGATCATACCGGAAGCTATAGATTTTTACATATTCCACATCGACCGGAATATTTTTATCCCAGTCATTTATTTCTCTTTGTTTTACCTGAACCAGTCCACTTAAACCGGGCCTGACCAGAAATCGTCGTTTCTCAAAGTCATTATACTCATTATAAGGTTTTGGATGAGTAGTTACCGGTGGTCTGGGTCCGATAAAGCTCATCTCGCCTTTCAGGATATTAATTATCTGAGGCAGTTCATCGATGCTTGTTTTTCTTATAATCCTTCCCACACGAGTTATTCTTGAATCACTTTCAACAATCTTCTGTGATCCTACAGGTACATTCATATCCTTTACCATGGACCTGAATTTGATTATTTTAAATACCTTGCCATGCCGGCCTAACCGTTCCTGAAGAAAAAAAACAGGTCCCTTTGAATCAAGTTTTATCAGCAGCGCGACAATTATGAACAGGGGCGAGAGGAAGATAAGTGCTAACAGTGCCAAAAACCAATCAATAAAATGTTTAAAGAAAGACCTGTAAAGACTCCCTTTATGATCGCCAATCAAATCCTCAGACTTTGAAAAATTTGCAGTCATATACTTCTTCTTATAAGAACTTCTTTACATTAACTATGTTAAAATCTTTTGATGCATCGAATGAGTTTTTTTTCATTGAATTGTAAAGTTCCCGATTCATTTTAAGATTATAAACAAAATTAATTATTCTGTTTATCTCATTCGGCTCAAAACTTTCACCACATTGGTATTTTTCCACCAGGCCCGCCACCTCGGAATCTTTTGATGCTAAACATAACAAAGGTACGCCGACGGAAAGAAAATTATAAAGTTTGCTTGGAATTGCCAGTTTGGAAGTTTTCACTCCCAATGAAATAACTGCTACACTGGCAGACGCTAATGAGAAGGGCAATTCCTCCACGGGCTGCCAGGGAAGAAACCTGACATTTTTCAATTTCAGTTTATCAGCTTTATTTACAATAGATTGTTTACTTGCCCCTTCTCCAATAATCAGAAAAACAATATCATCATCCTGAATTTTTGCAGCCACATCAATTAACACTTCTACATCACCTGCCAGACCTATATTTCCGGAATAAAGCACAATAAATTTGCCCATCAATCCATGTTTCTGAACAAACGCGTTTTCCGGCTGATCGATGGGTTTGAAAAAGCCCTCACTTGTCCAGAGCGGAACAACCTTAACTTCGCTTGTATAATTCCGGAGCACTTTTTTCATGCTTTCGGTAATAGTAAAGATGCTCTCAGCTCTCGGAAAGACCTTTTTATTTGACTTTATCCACTGTCTGATAATAAAAGATTTATCCGAGAGGTAACCCAACTCTGTCAGCACATCAGGATAGATATCAAATATCAATAATTGAAAGGGATTCTTTACGATTCGCGGTAAAAAAACCGAAAGTGGCGGATTTGAGACAATAAATAAACGCCCCCTCCTGTATTTAATCATTACCTTAAACAGAATTTGAAGAAACCCTACAATCCATGTCGTAAAACGCTTTAATGTGGTAGTCCGGTTATATCTGATAATGGATTCTATCTTAACGGTTGGGTCAAGTGCCGTATTACGCTGTACCAACCTTCCTGTTAACAATACACATTGATGCCCGGCTTCAACATACGCATTAATGATATCGATCATCAGATAACCCGAATCCTGATTAATAAATATTATTCTGCTCAAATTAAGGAATTGCTGCAATGAGTAAATAGTCAGGGCTCTAGTCAGGAAGATGCATGTTTAAACTAAAACTAACTGAAAATCTTCAAGAGAGTTTTTGCTGCATTTTTAACACGAACTGAATAATCTTCGTATAACTTGTCATTCAGATTCCGCTCCCTGTATTTCTCCATAAGTGAGGCCAGTTCATCAGTATTGTGAGGATCGAAATACACCTCATCCGGACCAAGTTGTTCCATATTAACCTTTAAGTTAGCTGCCAGAACCGGAACCTGAAGCGATCTGGCATCTTCAATTACTGTACTCCATCCTTCGAAAAGGCTGGGTTGAATAACAGCCTGGGAATGCCTCATCAATTGCAACTGATCGGCCCGGGAAATAATACCAAGCATAGTAATCTGATCCTGAAGCTGATTCTCCCCGATGATCTGATGCAATTCAGCCAAATAAGGAGAATCACTGGCAGAAGGAAATTTGCCCGTGAAGGCGACATGTTTCCTGACGCCCTTTTCCTTTAACCTGGCTAGTGCAAGCAATACAGCCCTGTGGTTCTTATGCTTATGGAACTGGTTAGAAACCATAAAGTATTTATCCGGTAATTGATACTTTGCCCTTAATTTCGAAATACCGGTTTTCTCAAAATCGTCGATAATGGATACAAAATGGTATATATAAACATTCAATTCCTTTCTTAGCGAATAAAACCGGTTAAAATCATCCAATACATCCTTGCTTGATACAACAAGATCGTAGCTGTTTTTGAGAATCAGCCGGGTACGCAGATCCCTTCCAATACGCTGAGATCTTGAAA
>JASFVU010000366.1:0-4041 GCA_050049665.1 Bacteroidales bacterium
AAAAGTGAAAGATAGACAAAATTGTGAGTGGTTAGCCACTGCTAATAATGTTAATGATACTGTGCTAATTGGAATAAGGATAGATATTGGAAATTCTGAAAGATTAGTTATTGGTTATAAGAAGTTACCCCCAACTCACCCTAATCCATGTAATTAACCTAGCATAGATTGTATCTATCTATGATAAATGGAAAGAATAAAATAAAGATTATAAACAGAATCTGGTTTGATGGCTGGGTTTTGTGTTATAAATGAAGTAACTAAACTGCTTTTGAATAATGAATCTTTTTCTACAGGAAATTTTCACGCTCCGGGAAAGGCAATCTGGTATATCCCCGCACACCATGTATGGTGTCCCTGCACATACAAAAACAAAAGATCATGATTGTAGGGTCACGATATATCGTGACCAAAACTGTTCAACCAATCTTACAAAACGCCATGAAATTGCCTCACCGGAAAACGGTTTGATTGAATATTTTCCTGATGCATCTCATGGGATGATTAAGTTGAATGATGCCCGCAGATGAAATACGTTTATGTTTTGTACTATAGATTGAAATTCTCTGTAAAAAAGACTTAATCTTCTGAATATAAAAACGATACGTTAATCAGATGGATTCCCACTCTTGAGAGGGGGAAAACAAGGGGGTGTGTTATTGAAACCCGAAAACATGATCATTGCCACTGCAGGGTCACGATATATCGTGACCGGAAAGTCTCTGTGAATATTATCATGTAATTATGCCACAAAGAAACAAGACCTACCTATTCGATCTCCATGACAATGTGTTCCTTCATACCGGGAGTGGTATAGACTCTGAAATTGCCCTCTTCATCGCTGTAGATCAGGTAAGCTTCCAGTTCCTCCTGTTCTTCCAGAAGGGCAATGCTCTTTTCCAGTCCCATGACCATGCAAGCGGTGGCATAAGCATCGGCTGTAATGCATTCGCCGGCAAGCACAGTAGCACTTAACAAACGGCTCAGCACGGGGTAGCCGGTATTCGGGTCGATGCTGTGGGCATATTTTACTCCTCCTTTTTCATAAAATTTCCGGTAATTCCCCGATGTGGCAAGCGATTTTGTCCTAATGGCAACTATGGCCTGCAGGTCCTTACCAGGTGTATAATTGCCTTCCACGGGTCTGTCAATGCCAATTTTCCAGTCCTCTCCTTTCGGGTTCATCCCCTTGCATTTCAGTTCCCCGCCGATCTCAACCAGGTAATTATCAACCTTTTTCCCGTCCAGGAATTCCGCTACGACATCCACCGAATAGCCCTGTGCAATGGCATTGACATCCAGCATAACAAAAGGATGGTCTTTTACAATTTTATTGCCCGCAAGCCTGACCTTTTCCATGCCTACATACTGCAAAAGACTGTCGATGACCGCACTGTCGACTTCTATGCCGCCGGTAAATCCAAACCCCAGGGCGTTGACAACGGGAGCAACCGTAATGTCAAATGCACCGTTTGTTTTTTCATTTACTTCACGGGCTTCCTCAAACACCCTGATGAATTTTTCATCGGCTTCAACATCAGGGTCATTGGCGTTGATCCTGGCGATAACGGAAGATGAATCGTAGGTGGAAAGTGACAGGTCAAAATTGTGCAGCACCTCTTTTATATCATCATGCAGATCCTTGTTTTTATTGTATTCGTAAGTAATGTGGTAGGTTGTTCCCTGGGTACTGCCTTCGATCTTTTTGTATTCCTTCTCCGGTTCGTTATACAACAGCACGGCAGCAACCACAGCTACAATGATAATGGTAGGTGTAATGAATTTTTTGTTCATGGCGGTTAAAATTAAAAAAAGGACAGTCCGTAAGATCCGCAAGTTAACCTGTTTTTTTTACCCTCCAAAATCGTCGAAATCGATCATTTCTTCCGGAACTCCCAGATCGTAAAGGGTTTTCTGTACGGCATCGTTCATCATTGGCGGGCCGCACATGTAATATTCTATCTCTTCCGGTTCTTCATGGTCTTTCAGGTAATTGTCGTACAATACCTGGTGAATGAATCCGGTATAACCATTCCAGTTGTCTTCCGGAAGAGGTTCCGACAAGGCAATGTTGAAGGTAAAATTCGGGAATTTCTTTTCTATGTCCCTGAACTCGTCTTCATAAAAAATTTCCCTTTTTGACCTGGCCCCGTACCAGTAAGATACTTTCCTGCCGGTTTTCAAGGTATGAAAAAGATGGAAAAGGTGCGAACGCAGCGGGGCCATTCCGGCGCCACCGCCAACATAGATCATCTCACGGTCGGTATCTTTAATAAAGAATTCACCGTAAGGACCGGAAATTGTCACCTTATCGCCCGGTTTCCTGGAAAAAATATACGAAGAGCAAATGCCGGGAGGCACATTGGCAAAAGCCCCCCTGGACCTGTCCCACGGAGGAGTGGCAATACGTATGTTGAGCATGATGATGTTCCCCTCTGCCGGATGGTTGGCCATGGAATAAGCACGGAAGGTCTCTTCCGTATTTTTCATTTTCAGGTCCCACATGTTAAATTTATTCCATTCATCCCGGAATTCCTTCTCCACTTCAATATCGCGGAAGCTCATATCATACTTGGGAACATCGATCTGTATATAACCTCCCGATTTAAAATCCAGTTTCTCCCCTTCGGGCAGTTTTACAACAAATTCCTTGATAAAGGTGGCTACATTATGATTTGAAACCACTTCGCATTCCCACTTTTTAATGCCCATGACCTCCGCAGGCACCTCGATCTTCATGTCCTGGCGAACTTTCACCTGGCATCCCAGCCGCCAGTCTGCAGCCTGTTCCCTGCGTGTAAAAAAGCCCGTTTCGGTAGGCAATATGGAACCTCCGCCTTCAGGGATCTGACACCTGCACATGGCACATGTGCCTCCGCCTCCGCAGGCAGAAGGAAGGAAGATCCCGGAATTGGACAGAGTGGTCAGTACCGTATTTCCCGGGCTCACTACCAGTTCTCTCTCCCCCCGGTTGATATTGATGGTAACTTCACCCTGGGGTGTCAGCTTTTTCCTTGCATACAACAGCACTGCCACCAGCAATAAAATAACAAACAGGAATACCCCTATACTGATCACGATTATTCCGAACTGACTGGTAAGTAAGATCATCTCTCTCCCGATAATATCATTAAAGTTTAATCCCCATGAAACTCATAAATGCAATTCCCATCAGGCCTGTGATAATGAATGTTATGCCCAGGCCTCTCAGGGGGGCAGGTACATTTGAATACCGTATTTTTTCCCTGATAGCAGCTATCCCGACAATGGCCAGGAACCACCCTACCCCTGAACCCAACCCGAAGGAAGTGGCTTCAAGAATTGATGTGTACTCACGTTCCTGCATAAACAGTGACCCTCCCAGGATAGCACAGTTCACAGCTATCAGCGGAAGAAATATGCCCAGGGAAGAATACAACGCCGGTGAGAACTTCTCGATCACCATCTCCACCAGTTGTACCATGGAAGCGATCACTGCAATGAACATAATAAAGGTCAGAAAACTGAGGTCCACATCGGCCAGTTGGGGGCTGAGCCATGCAAGTGCACCGTCTTTCAGCAGATAGTTCTCAATAAGGTAATTGACCGGCACGGTAATTCCCAGTACAAATATTACGGCGATGCCCAGTCCTACCGATGTTTTTACTGTTTTGGATACTGCCAGGTAGGAACACATGCCCAGAAAATAGGCAAATATCATGTTGTCAATAAAAACAGACTTAACGAATATGTTGATCAGATTTTCCATAGTCATTAATGCGTTTCAATCAGTTCCTTGTTTCTGCTCCGCTGGATCCATATGATGATACCGACGGTGATAAGCGCCATGGGAGGCAGGATCATCAGTCCGTTATTCTCGTAACCCGTGGAATACAATCCGATCTTCTCCATTACCGGATACCCGTAAATGGTTCCCGAACCAAACAGTTCGCGGAAAAATGCAACAATGATCAGGATTATGCCGTAACCAGCGCCGTTGCCTATCCCGTCCAGAAAGGCGGGCCATGGTTTGTTGCCCAGGGCAAATGCCTCCAGGCGCCC
>JASFVU010000367.1:0-4038 GCA_050049665.1 Bacteroidales bacterium
ATAATAACAGGACTTACTTGATCAAAACGATTGTCAATACATTTAAACTCATGGGTGTCAAAGGATCCTTGCGGTTCCAGATACCCGGTCACTCAATTTAATTAATTACTAACACTTAATCTATCTAATTATGAAAAAAACAAGACTAGCTTTTCTTTGTTTTTTTGTCGTTACATTTTTTGCAGCGACAGTGAACGGCCAGACGATTTGCTCAAGTCAGACGGGCACTGATGACGGCTACTACTATTCGTGGTGGACCGATGGAGGTGGATCCGCATGTATGACTTTAGGTTCTGGCGGTAATTACAGTGTTTCCTGGTCCAATACCGGGAATTTTGTTGGCGGTAAAGGCTGGAGTACCGGATCATCCAGCAGGATAATCGGCTACAATGCCGGCGTCTGGTCGCCGTCCGGTAATGGTTATCTGTGTCTCTACGGGTGGACGAGGAGCCCGCTTGTGGAATATTACGTTGTTGATAGCTGGGGCGATTGGAGACCCCCCGGAGCATCGTCACAGGGCACCGTTACAACCGACGGAGGTACCTATGACTTATACAGGACGCAGCGGGTCAATCAACCTTCCATTGATGGAACTGCCACTTTTTACCAGTACTGGAGTGTCAGAACATCGAAAAGATCGACCGGAAGCAACAACAATATCACTTTTCAAAACCATGTGAACGCATGGGCCAGTAAAGGATGGAATCTGGGTAATCATGTTTACCAGATCATGGCAACAGAAGGATATCAAAGCAGTGGAAGTTCCAACGTAACAGTGTGGGATGCCGGTAGTTCAAGCGGCGGTAGCTCAAGCGGTGGCAGTTCAAGTGGCGGCAGTTCAAGCGGAGGAAGTTACGATATTTCTGTAAGAGCAAGAGGAACCAACGGAAGCGAACAAATTCGGCTGTATGTTGGTGGAAATGCTGAAACAACCTGGACACTGAATACCTATATGGCTACATTCACACATTCAACTTCAAATTCCGGCGGGATCTATGTTGAATTCATAAACGATGCCAGTGGACGGGATGTACAAATTGATTATGTACAGGTTCCGGGTTCAACTATGCAGGCCGAAAACCAGAGCTACAATACAGGTGTCTGGCAGGATGGAGACTGCGGCGGATCATATAGTGAGTGGTTGCACTGTAACGGAGGTATAGGTTTCAGTGCTTATAAGAGCGCCATGGGTGAACAGGATATGACTTCGGCAACCGATCAGCAGGAAGTTTCGGATGTAATGATCTTCCCGAACCCTGTACAGGATGTGCTGAATATATCGATCGCTTCGGTATCCGACGGATATTTCGACGGAGTAATTTACAGTACAAGCGGTGCGGTGGTTAAACAATTTGTGGTACGGGCCGGAGATAATTCAATTGACCTGAATGAATTATCGACAGGAATGTACATTGTAAAACTGACCGTGAACAACAAGATCATTACCAAAAAGCTTTTCAGGTAAGCAGGTATTCATCATAACGGAAGGCTCCCTGCTACCAGGGAGCCTTTTGTTTTTATCCCGGATTTATTTCCAAATGTGTGACCGGTAAGGCATTTGTAACCGGATTTGGGAATCCGGTGCGAACAATAAAACTGTTCTTTCCCGTCTTGCTTACCTTTTGCATATCACTGAAGCTTTAACGTAAGTATGCCCTGCTACAAAGTGAAAGAGGATAGAATTAAGAAGTAAATATTCTATTCAAAAGTAACTGTCATCTCCGGTAATGCCATATGCCATTCTGTCGGATCAACAGGGTCCAGATCATCAGCACCAAAAATCCCATCGCTGCTTTTGTCTTCAAATTGCCAGCAATTATTGACATTGAAATCCAGGATCAGATTTGAACCGTTATTGTCAACAAAATTGAAATTTACTATTGTACTATAAATCGGATGTGGCGCATTATTCATAAATTCAACATCTCCGAACGGACCATAATGTTCACCTGATTTACCGGCGAAATCATACCAGGAAACTCCATCTCCGGCATATGTGTATGCAGCTTCTCTCGGGGAAACCGGATCCATGTTAGGGGTTTGCCCTTCTCCCAGCAACCATCCTATTTCTTGTCCGTCATTAATTTGTGTCATATCGCCCGGTTGGTGAAGTCCGCCTTCAGTTTCAGCATCATCCGAGAGGTATATCCTGAAATTTCTTCTTTCTGTTCCCCTGTCTCCGGTGGCAATAGCAATATTCATTTGCAAATAGTAGATTTCTACTTCAATGCTGGAATATTCACCATCAGGAATTTCTGCGTCATCAAGTAATGAGTGCACAGTATTATCATCAGTGTAGTCAAATACAAAAGAAGACTCCAGGTCAGGCTCATTAAATAAATTAAAATCAGAGGTGCCGTTTGTTCCTGTCAGTGTTACTTTCTTAAGAGCAACAAAGTAATTTTCAGGTGTCTCATAGGTCAATGCCGAAGCATTTTTCAAATTGCCTGCAGCTTTTGTGCTGCTAAAGCTGACTTTTAATCCAACATCCTCAATGTTTTTAGGACCGGTGATTTCAGAATCTTTTTCACAGCTAAAGAATACAAGAAGAGAGAGAATCACAGAAACAAAAATGATATTTTTTTTCATATTCGTATAGATTGAGATTTTTAACTGGTCTATTGTACGGGGTTTCTTCAATTATGTTCGGTAACGCGTTCGGATATGGGCAAAATTTGTATTTATATTCCCTTTGCGCATCCATTTACTTCTTCAGCCAGTCGGTTCTGGTTATTCTGAAAATATTCACCGGTATTTCCCTGAATATTGTTTTTTTAATAAAGGTCATCCCATTCTTCTTTGCAACCTTTTCAGATCTTATATTATCCACATGTACAATGGATATTAATGAATCCGTAAAATTATTTTCAAATGCGTAATCACGGCATTTTTGTGCAGCTTCGGTAGCATATCCTTTATTCCGGTGTTCAGGTAAAATAGAATAACCGATCTCCAGTTCCTGTATCCCGTCAACCTCTTGTATTAATAATCCGCATTGGCCTACAAATTTATCCGATACTTTATCGATAAGAACATTCAAACCTCCCAGATCGTTTTTATACCTGTTTTCAGTGATCTCAAACCATTTTTCACATTGTTCCGTTTGGTTTCCAATGTCTGCCAGACCTAAAAAACCGACAGCAGTTCTGTCTTCAAAAAATGGCATCCAGGTATTAAAATCATCTCTTACCAATGATCTGAATGCCAGTCTTGCTGATTCCTGTCCTTTTAATAAGTATTTCATGAGCCTGATAAAATGGATGCGTACAACAAGCCCCGGTATCGGCACTTTCTCCTTGATTGCTTATCCAAATTATTCATGGATGGTGTTATTCTTTTTTATTTTCAATTTGGTTCCATTTTTCAACAATATTCTCCTCTCCGTCGAAATACCTTAATTGAATATCTTTATCGAATATCTCGAATGACGGGGCTATTAATATTTTTTTTGAGTCAGGATATTCACAAACATCGTATCCGGTAAAAGTTCTTATATCCAGGTAAACACAGGCTTCGGTTGAATGATTGTACAACTGATGGGCTCCTGTTTTTCCCTTCTCAAAAAATATCAGATCTCCTTTATTTACAATCTCCAGTCCATTTGGTGTCCTTAACGTTGCAGAACCGGAAAGTATCATAAATAGTTCCTCTGCAAATCTGTGAAAATGATATGGGGCAGAATACTGGCCGGGATTTAATTGTCTCAGATCAAAGTTCAGATTTTGCGGGTTTATTCCTTTTTTAATCCTGGAAACATCAGAAAATAATCTGAAATTGTCAATCTTATCCGGGGCCTCTTTAAATTCTCTTTGGTCTGATTTTAAGATTGTAGCCATAAGCTGATATTTTAATTGTTCACTTTTCTGCATTCAAATTCACTATGGTGAGTAGTCTTTTACACTTGCCGTAAATGTCTCTTGTAAATGGTTAGTTGGCGATCCGGTAACCTTCGGATCCAAAGTATCTTCTTATTAATTCACATATTAAGTTGAATAAAAGTACAAAACATTCGCATACCACTATTTTGTCAATTAATTA
>JASFVU010000368.1:0-4032 GCA_050049665.1 Bacteroidales bacterium
CGGAAGTAGATACCATTGTCAGTTGGGCGGAAAAGGCAGATTGGTATGTACGGGGTCACTGTCTTATCTGGGGAGGGGAAGATTCCTGGCAACTGCCGTCCTGGATAGTGGCCGATACCATGTCGGTAGACAGCATGTATAGTGCCTGTGAGACAAGAATAAGAAGGGAAGTGACCCGATATGCCGGAGAGATCCATGAATACGATGTAATCAATGAGCCCTATCATGAAACATGGCTGACCGACAGGACAGGCGATTCCGTAAACTGGAATGCTTTTAACTGGGCAAGGGAAAGTGATCCCGATGCAAAACTCTTTGTAAATGATTTCAATATTATCGTATGGCCGGTGGTCAATGAGTACGTTGAGGTAATCAGAGAAATGCTTGACAACGGAGCCCCGATCGATGGTATCGGCGTACAGGGACACATGGAAAACGATATCGACTGGGAAGAGATCAGGGAAAGCCTTGACTCGCTGTCACAATTCGGACTTCCGATCACCGTGACGGAATTTGACATGAAAGTTGACCAATACAGTATCTCTGAAGAGGATCAGGCAGATTATTACGGTCAGATAATGCGGATCATGTTTTCCTATCCGCTGGTCAAAGGATTTTACTTCTTTGGCTTGTATGATAAGTATGCCTGGCGCGAAGGAAGCGGAATTTTCAACGAGAACAAGATCCCGAAAATTGCTGCCGATACCGTATATCATCTTATCCACGAAAAATGGTCCACATCCCTTGCCGACTCGACCGAGGCCGACGGAACCTGCCAGTTCAGCGGATTTTACGGTGACTATGAAGTGACTGTAAAAACTGGTGACTCCACAGTGATCTTCTCAGTACCCTTTACAAAAGAAAACGAAAGTACGGAGATCGAATTAAACCTGGCTGTTGCTTCGCCTCCGCATCCCAAACTCCTTTCCGTACAAACAAACGCAGACGGAAGTAAGATCGAACTTGAATTTGACAGGAAAATGAATGATCCTGCGGCAAATGCAGACAAATTCAGTGTTTACAGTATAAAAGAACTGTCTCCGTTAAGACCGGAGATACAAATGTTATCGAATTAACGCTTTTATACCCACTTGTTTACAGGCAAAAAGCAACCGTAAGTTACACATTCGGTGACCTTACTTCGGTCGAAGGAGGTATCCTTGAGAATTTTGGTCCCGAAGAGATCGATAACAGATTGCCCGGGTTCAGAGAGGCTTCTACCAATGAAGAAGGCTCACAGGTCAGTGTTACATTTTCCAAAGAAATGAGCAGCGAGATACCGATGGCAGCATTCACAATTGAAGTAAACGGAACAGAAAAAGGCATTACAGCGGCTGAACCGGATGCTTCTGATGCCACAACCATATTGTTTTCTCTTGAAAGCGTTGTTGAAGAATCAACTGACCTCATTCTTTTGTCATATAACCCGGGAGATTATGAATCGGCGGACGGATACCTGCTCGGAGCATTCGGACCAAAATATGTTCTGAATAATGTGCCTCCGTATGTCAGTAACCTTGAGGAAGGTAGTTTTTATGATGACATTTCAATATACCCGAATCCTGCTGATAAGCACGTAATGATCGAAAGTTCTCAATTGAGCGGACAAACTTTTCATTTTCAACTAATTGACGTTTCGGGTAGACTTTCTTTCAGTGGGATGTCCGATTTCAACCGTGAGATCGATGTTTCCGGTCTCGAAGCGGGCATCTACTTTCTTCAAATAAAACTAAAAGGAGAACAAATTACCAAAAGGATCGTTCTGAAATAAGAATCAATGGTATGAATCCTCAGGGTAGAACCCTGAACCCAAAATTCCGATTCAGAGCATCGGGGTATTAAACCACATAATGCCGATACGCTTCGCTATCGGGATTAGTTCAACTAACAAATTTCAGTACACTCTCCCGCCTTTTGCGGGACAGGTTGTTTCTGAAATTTGAGTTTCACTGAATAAAATGCCGGCAGGTCTTGTTGCCTGGCTTGATCTGATACCAGTTGTCACCCTGGTCCCGATCGGATCGGAAAAGGGTGGTTTTGCTTCCGAATATGCTTTTCCGATCTAATCGGGACTCAGCATGACCTGCCAGTAACAATGAGTTACTTCGAATATCGGTTTAAACGAAACAATTGGCTTGAAGGGTTAGCTAATGCAGGTTATCTTGCGTTTCATACAAAGTTAGCTCACTGAATAATGTAAACAGATAAAACACATTTATTCTATTGTATTGCATCCCCCGGACAAAATGCCCAGGGGTTATCAGTCACCATAAAACCCCGCTTCGTTAAAATTAATTTGTTTATCACCTGTGTATATTATAACTTTCAGCACTTTGTGCGACCAGACCATGTTACCAATTTTATGAATTCCAGAACTTCATACAGGACATGCAGATATAAACTGATCTTATTGACCGTAACTTTTTTTATAATTTCCTGTTCCGGTACATTAGCGCAATTAGCTCCCGTATATTATCAGCACTACAATTACGAACAGTTTGTAAATCCGGCGATCACCGGAAGGGACCACTCCCCTTTTGTCAGCCTGTCTCATAAAAGGTACTGGATAACGGTTGATAATTCTCCTCATGTAACGTGTATCGGAGGGTCATTCAGGTTAGGCCGGTTCGATTTCTACACGCCGACAAAAATGCTGAATAAAGGCTGGATCTTATCCAGGAACAGAATGGGATTGGGAGCCCTTTTTATGTATGAACAGAACGGCCCTCTCAGGATCGTTTACGGATCGGCAAATTATGCCTACTTTGTCCCGCTGAATGAAAGCAGAACAACGGAACTATCATTCGGACTTTCTTTACAGATAACCCATTATGATATAGATGAAAACTTACTGGATCCTGCTGACAGGGGCGATCCCGAGCTTCAGAACGACGAGAAATTGCCGCTCGTACCTGACGGAGGGTTCGGAATGTATTTTCATACGAAACAATTTTATGCAGGTATAAGTGCCAGCGAACTCTTTGCCTCGCAGTATCCGGTCGAAGACAGGAACGTACTGGCCAACCGGCAGGATTTCTTTTTTCAGAGTGGTTACAAATTTTATTTAAAACGCTTTGATCTTGAACCATCTTTTTTCGGTGGAATTGTCAATGATGAACCATTTTATTATTACGGACAGATCAAAGCGTATTACCAGAATTATAACTGGCTGTCAGTCGCTTACAGATCCACTCATTCGCTTATATTTTCCATTGGTTTCAGAGTACGAAGAATACATATTGCTTATGCTTATGAACAAACTGTCTCAAAAATGATCAGTTATTTTTCCAGTGCCCACGAAATCATGTTCGGTTTGAATATTGGCTTGTTTGAGCCCGAAGGTTTAAGGAAAACAGTAAAACGAAAGCGATGAAAAACACCAAAACCACATTTTTCCTGTTTCTGATGATTTCCATAATTCCGTGTACGGAAAGATCATCGGGACAATACCTTGTCAATCCTTCGCTCGAAAGCAACGAATTCGGCGATTTTCCGCCACCGGATAACTGGGAGGTACTTGACGATTGGAGTGATCCGGACAAATTTCCGGACTATACCAATTGCACAGATCCGATTTATCCGGTAGACGGAAATGTTCTTGTATTGCTCCGTGCACGGGGAGCAACCTATGCCGAATCCCACCATGCCCCCCTTCAGAGGGAATACCTGTTCCAGCAGTTACTTACTCCGCTGCCGGCGAATTCATGTTTCCGGTTTGATGCCTACCTGGGGTTTTGCGATGAAAATTATTCGGTGCAGGATTCAGTCGATCCGGATGTAGGCTACCCCCTGAAGTTTCAGCTCTGGGGTTCAAACATTCCCGGAGGAAGAGAAAACCTGCTGGTTGACACAGACCCTGTAACGAACATAGGATGGGAACATTATACCTACTATTTTACAACACAGGAGACATCCTACGCCTATATTCTGATCGAGGTGAACTGGGATACCATCAATGTGAAAAACGAACCCTATAACGGAATGACCCTGGTCGATAACCTTGATATTCAATTGATCGGAGAAGTCGATACC
>JASFVU010000369.1:0-4018 GCA_050049665.1 Bacteroidales bacterium
CCGGAAATGAAATCATATTGTCATTATTACTTAACTATAACAAACCATTAAACTTCATTGTTTAAACGAATTTGTTAATATGTCCTGATGCAGCAAAGAAACTCATAAGCAACAGCATTTAAAAGCCCGTGAGTTTATTTAGAGCTTATTTAAACCAGTTGATCGCATAAGATATGCCGTTTGAAGTTCCCCTCCGAAAGCTTAGGCAACGCTGAGAGATGAGAAGGTGAGAAGGTGAGAAGTCCAAATAATTAAAAATTAAGAATGAAGAAGAAAGTGTTTATCTCTGATGAGTTGAAAAGAGCGAGAAATATCAAATCCCAACCTATAAATTCCGATTAATTGAATTAATCGATGAACTGATGAAATGAAGATTCCGGAAGGACAATCGTATATTTCATTTAGTTTACCGATTTACCGATTCATCAGTTTCACAATTCCACGATTAAACATTTAATCAGGCCCGGACCAAGTACCCATCCTTCTCAGGATTCAGACTTCTATCCGCGGCTTTCAGATATCCCGATCAGTTTCTGTCCTTTGCTGACCTGGTCACCGACATTTGAATAGACAGACTCAATTTTACCATTCACCGGTATACAGATGTCATTTTCCATTTTCATGGACTCAATTGTCAGCAATTGTTCTCCTTTTGTCAGTATCTGTTCCGACCGGCAGTTTATTCTTATGATCTTTCCGTTCAACGGTGCATAAATTGTATCAATCGGCTTGTTTTGTTCATCATCCGTACGCTGTACAAAAGCTTTTTTACTGATCAGAAAATCCGATCTGATCAGATGATTGCATCGGTAATCAAATCCGATGTTCAGGCAAAGATCTTCGGTATTCCAGGAGAAATGGATCTTATATTTCTTATGGTTTATCTGACAATAAAATATACCTGGCATCAGGTTTATGACTTCCAGTTGAAATCTCCTTTTGCCTGTTTGAAGAGACAGGACATTTTTATCCGTACGGATAAGATGAATATCGTATTCTTTCCCGTTAAACAAAACATTGATCTTCTTGTCGATCCGCCAGTAACCAACAGGCGTGTATGAACCATTTTCGTAACCATTCCCTGGTACGCCGGGCAATTCAAACAGAGTCAGGAAAGTGCCGGCGGTAATCAGCATATTCCGTTCTTCAGCCGGGAGTTTCTCCGGATATTTCAATTTTCTCTGAGATTCATTAAGAAATGAAGTGTTGTATTTGCCTTTTCTAAAAAGATCATCGTTTGTTATAGCATACAGCAGATCCAGATTTGTTGTCACGCCGTGAATAACCGTACGTGACAGGGCAGATCTTAGTTTTGCAATGGCTTCCGGCCTGTTCTTTCCATGAGCCATGATCTTGGCCTGGAGCGGATCAAATTCGTTATGGATAAACGCATTTGTTTTCAGATCGTGGTCAATGCGCACACCATCATCCTCAGGAAAGTATGCCAGGCTGACCTTTCCGGAAGAAGGCCTGTAGTCAGCGCGGGGATCTTCCGAATATATACGTGCCTCAATGGCATGCCCGTTAATTTTCATTTCGGGCAGAACGGATGAGATCTTTTCTCCGCCGGCTATCCGGAGTTGGGCGGCAACAATATCTGTTCCGGTAACAAGCTCGGTGATGCCGTGTTCAACCTGGATCCTTGTATTCATTTCAAGAAAAAAATGTGTTCCGTATTCATCCAGAAGGAATTCAACGGTTCCGGCTCCTTTATAATTTACTGCCGATGCTATTTTCACCGCATCCCGTAAAACAGCCCGGCGTATTTTGTCATCTAACCCCGGTGCGGGTGTCTCTTCTATTACCTTTTGAAACCGGCGCTGTATCGAACATTCCCGTTCATACAAATGAGTTACGCTGCCATAAAGATCTCCGAGCATCTGAACTTCGATATGCCTTGCATTATTGATATACTTTTCAACATAAAGTTCAGGATTTGCGAAATACCTTGCAGATTCACCGGATATCCTGCGAAGTGCCTGTTCCATCGATACAGGGTCATGGATTTTCGCCATGGCCTTTCCTCCTCCCCCGGCCACAGGCTTTATCAAAACCGGAAAAAGATCTTCATGCATATTGTTCAGAATGTGGTCCACGGTGCCCCGGATCCCGGGAACCACCGGCACTCCCAGTTTTCCGGCTATATCTATGGCTGTCTGCTTATTGCCGATGATTTCAATCACTTCGGGCGGAGGGCCGATAAATACCATTCCTTCTTCGCGGCACCGGCGGGAGAAACCGGCATCTTCAGACAGAAATCCGTACCCGGGATGTATTGCTTCACATTCCGAATCCCGTGCAATCCGAAAAATTTTTCCGGCGTTAAGGAATGTATCTGCAATGTTCCCGGACCCGAGCGAATAACTCTCATCCGATTCTTTTACATATGAAGCATGCTTTTCCCGGTCGTCATAAACCGAAACGGCAGGAATTCCCAATGGCTTAAGTGTTCTGATGATTCTACGGGCTATTTCACCCCGGTTGGCTATTAAGACTTTTTTAAACATGTCAGTTCAAGTTCCAGCCGGGTTTTCTTTTTTCCAGGTAGGCACTGATCCCTTCCCTGCCTTCTGTGGAAATACGTACTTCTGCCAATAAATTTGCCGTGAGATGATCTATCCTGTCGGCATTATCGAGGTTTCTTAGATCTCTGAACAATTGTTTTATCCTGGTTTGGGCATTTACTCCTCCTTTTCTGAGCAGGTCCATCAGTTCCCCGACCTCTTCCGAAAGTTTGCTTTCATCGGTCAGCCTGTCTGCAATGCCTTCGGCAACGGCTTCGGCAGCCGATAAAGTCACTCCCGAAAGCATCAGGGTTTTAGCCTTCTGATGACTGATCCTGCGGGTTATAAAAGGAGCAATTGTAGCCGGCACCAACCCTAGTTTCACTTCCGAAAAGGAAAAAAACGAATTCGCGGTTGCATAAACAAAATCGCTTACTGCTAACAAGCCCATACCTCCTCCTATACATGGACCCTGAACCTGGGCAATGAGGATCTTTTCCGATTCAAACAGTTTCCTGAACAAAGCCGCCAGTTCCTTACATTCCGACAGGTTATCCCTGAAACTCAAATCTGTGGCTCCGGCCATCCAGTTCAGGTCTGCACCGGAGCAAAATGATCTTCCGCTGGCCTTCAGAATAATAAACCGTAGCTCGCTGTTTGCTTCTGACTCTTCGACACAGGCTTTCAGTTCATGCAGCATAGTCATATTAATCGCATTCCCTATTTGCGGTCTGTTCAGTGTTATAATGATGGTATCGCTCCGAATGCTTGTTTGTATGGTTGTTAGTTTTTCCATGGTTACATTCTGTATATTCCTCTTTCAGGATTTAAAAATCTCTTATTCTGTGATGCAGAAATTCCGATTGCAAGCACTTTTCTGATATCAACCGGATCGATAATCCCGTCATCCCACAGCCTGGAAGAGCTGTAATAGGCCGAACCCTCATGCTCATACTTTTCCATGATCGGATTTTTGATGTCGTCAATTTCCTGTTCACTGAGCTTTTTCCCTTTTTTAGCAGCCTGGTCGACCTTCACCGACGCCAAAACATTTGCCGCCTGTTCACCTCCCATTACAGCCGTCCTGGAATTCGGAAAAAGAAACAACAGGTTGGGCTCATAAGCCCTTCCTGCCATGGCATAATTTCCGGCTCCGTATGAACCACCAAAAATAACGGTGAATTTCGGAACATTTGCCGTGGCAACGGCATGCACCATTTTTGCCCCGTCCTTTGCAATCCCGGAACTCTCGTAACTCTTACCTACCATAAAGCCGGTGATATTCTGAAGGAAAATAAGCGGGATCTTTCGAAAATTGCACAACTCGATAAAATGAGTTCCTTTCAGGGCCGATTCTGAAAAAAGGATACCATTATTTGCTATGATGCCAACGGGAAATCCCATGATCCTGGCAAAGCCCGTAATCAATGTTGTGCCGTAAAATTTTTTAAATTCATGGAATTCACTACGGTCAACAAGCCGGGCTATTATTTCTTTTGCATCGACGACATCCC
>JASFVU010000372.1:0-4001 GCA_050049665.1 Bacteroidales bacterium
GGTTCCTCCATGTGTATAACACGGAGTAGTACAATAAAAAACCCCTGCTAACGAAAGTTACAGGGGTTTTAATATGGTATCGCCTGATATTATTCTTCTTTTTGTTCCGCTTCATAGGCTTTCAGCAGTTCTTCCTGAATGTCGCCGGGAACAGCAACATATTCACTGAATTTCATGTTGTACATTGCCCGTCCGCCAGTCAGCGAACTGAGCGAGGTGGAATATTTATTCATCTCAGCCAGCGGCACCTTTGCAGATATTTTTTCAAAACCTCCTTCACTGGACATTCCCTGTACAATGGCCCTTCTTCCCTGGAGGTCACTCATGACATCTCCCATACGGTCTGACGGAACAAGTACTTCAACGTCATAGATGGGTTCAAGGATTTTTGGTGCTGCTTTTTTGAAAGCCATGCTAAAGGCGTTTCTGCCGGCAAGTTTAAAAGAAATTTCATTTGAATCGACCGGGTGCATTTTACCGTCATAAACATAAACGGAAATGTCACGGGCATATGAACCGGTCAGCGGTCCCTCTTCCATTTTTTCCATCAGTCCCTTCAGGATGGCCGGCATAAACCGTGCATCAATAGATCCTCCTACAATGCAATTGTAATACATAAGCTTACCACCCCATGGTAATTTATGTTCATCTTCACCTCTTACCGAGAGCTTTAATTCCTTTCCGTTGGTTTTAAAATTGTCTTTGGGTTTGGCTCCTTCGGTATAAGGTTCAATGATCATATGGACCTCACCGAACTGTCCTGCTCCGCCCGACTGTTTTTTATGACGGTAATCTGCCTGGGCTGCTTTGGTAATGGTTTCCCTGTAAGGTATTTTAGGAGCGACGTATTCCGTTTCGATCTTAAACTGATTGTCGAGGTGCCATTTTAATATATTCAGATGATATTCGCCCTGACCGTGTACAATGATCTGCTTCAGTTCTTTGGAATATTCAATCACAATGGTGGGATCTTCCTGGTGCATTCTGCTCAAAGCTTCTCCCAGTTTTTCTTCATCTCCCTCACTGACCGGTTTAATGGCCGTACGAAATTTGGGATGGGGCAATTCTGCATGATCAAATGAAATATCCTTATCGCTTAAAGTATGGTTGAATTTTGTAGCTTTCAGTTTTACGGTAACACCAAGATCCCCGGCATTGAGTGAGGTAACCTTTGCCCGGTTCTTTCCGGCACTGAGATAAATTTGCGAGATCCTTTCCTTGTTCTGTGTAGTGGTGTTGGTCAGGTCCATACCTTCTTTTACCGTACCTGACATTACCTTAAAGAAAATCACTTCGCCGATGTGCTGTTCTACGCTGGTCTTAAATGCGAAAAGCGTAACAGGACCGGAGGGATCACATTTTATTTCGTTCCCTTTCTTATCTTTCGGTGGCGGCAACTGTTCGGGACTTGGAGCTGCGTTACTGATGAATTGCAATAAACGGGCGACCCCCATATCTTTTTTGGCCGATATGCAAAATACCGGGAACATTCCCCTGTTCAGAAGTCCGGATGTAATACCCGACCGCATTTCTTCTTCAGTAAGTCCGTCGTTCTCAAAGAAAAGTTCCATGAGTTTTTCGTCGTTCTCAGCTGCTTTTTCAACCAGTTCATTCTGATATTCTGCGGCACGGTCAGCTTCACTTTCAGGAATATCAAGTGTTTCAACTTTGCCATTCTCTCCGAACTTATACATCTTCATGGTTAAAACATCAATGACCGAATCAAATCCCACACCTGCGTTTACCGGATACTGGACCACCGTGACCGCATTCCCGAAACGCTCTTTTGCCATCTCAATGGTTTTTTCAAAATTGACTTTTTCATGGTCCAGTTGATTAACAGCTATCATCATCGGTTTGCCTGCCTTTCCGAGATACCGGTTATGGATCTCGGCGCCAACTTCAATGCCGTTTTGTCCGTTAAGTACCATTACAGCCGTATCAGCAGCTATCAATGAAGTGGATAAACCGCCGACAAAATCATCAAGACCGGGAACATCGAGTATGTTGATCTTGGCACCGTTAAATTCAGTGTATAGGAGAGAAGAAAACACAGAATTTTCATTTTCGTGTTCGATTTCCCTGTAATCTGAAGCTGTGTTTTTATGATCAATATCTCCCCGGCGGTCGATGACCTTGCCTTCAAAAAGCATGGCCTCGGCAAGGGTTGTCTTCCCGGATCCTGAATTTCCAACAAGTACAATGTTTCTGATCTGATCGGTCGTGTATGCTTTCATCTTTTTTTTAAAGTTATAAGTACTACAATTTTATTGCCGATATGCAAGTGGTGTTGCCGGCAGGTTGCAAAAGTAAAATAATTTTTTGTTTAGCCGGAATTAAGGAAGTGATTTTTACCTCTTTATTGAATCCTGTGAGGGATGTTTAGGTTGTTAGCTGGTTGCTGTTTCCGGGCTGGTTTTGCCGGCCGTAGCCCCGAGGTCTCGGGGCGAAGGAGGATTCAACGAAACACACCATTGGTTTATCAGTATCTTCATTTTATTAGTTATTCGATTACTTAGGTTTTATATAATTCAGCGACTTTTCTATTGGATACCGTCTGGGAAAAATTGCGTAGCAATTCAAGTAAGCCTTTCAGGCGGGAGGGCATTTTGGAGGAATTTTGTCTGAGCGACGACGAAGGAGGAGTGAGTTTAATTCCGCAGGGAGAAAGGCTTGTGATAGAATTCAAGCTATTTTTCCTGAACGGAGACCTTTTTGCTATCTTTTTGTGTGGTTGACAAAAAGATAGTCGAACTGTTTGGGAACAGTTTGAAAAAGAGGCATGTGTGATGGAAAAAAATTCAATATCGAATGTTCAATAACGAATATCCAGTGTTGAAGTAAATATAAGATGCCCGATGCCGGAGCTTTCATATTCTTTATTTCAGTTACCCGATTCATCGGTTAATCAGTAAAAATTTCAATTTTCGGTGATACGAAAGTATACGCCTGCAATTACGGAGATCTTATATCAGTGAACCGATTAATTCAGCCTCCGATCGCCGTCATACAACGATCGTTTGAGTGCATATTTTCCGCGCAGGAGTCGGCGATTGAAGTAATGCCGCCATGCTTATAATTTTTTAGTGCAAATACATCCGTAATAAAATTCTGCAGTTCGTTGAGGTTCCGGAGGAAGGGTTTCAGGTCATACTCCTTATCACCGAAAAGGCATAATCTCAATTTTCCGTCTGCAGTTATCCGGATACGGTTGCATCTGCTGCAAAACGGATGACTAACCGTGCTGATGAAGCCAAAAGAACCTTTGGCACCGTTAACCCTGTATTTTTCAGCTGTATCATGAGACGAGATTCCGAGTTTTCCGACATCATAATCCTGTTTGATATCCCTCAACATTTCCTGTGCGGTATAGGTCCGGGATTCGTTCCATTGGTTCCCGCGAAAAGGCATGAACTCAATGAACCTGACTTCTACGGGATGATGCAATGTCAGCCTGACAAAATCTTTTATTTCATCGTGGTTCGTATGTTTAATGACAACCACATTCAGCTTGGTCTCCATGTTTTTTTCCAGGACCAGGGCAAGGTTGTTCATCACCCTGGAGAAATAACCTCTGCGGGTTATGGCAGTGAATCTTTCCGGTTTCAGCGTATCAAGGCTTATATTGATGGAATTGAAACGGGCAGCCAGAAGATCGATGTACCGGTCGATGTAAAATCCGTTGGTGGTAATGTGAAGGGAAGTGTTTAATTTTGATATTCTTTCTGCGATCCCTGAAAAATCTTTTCTCATCAAAGGCTCCCCCCCGGTAAGTCGTATCTTTGTAACTCCCATATCTACAAAAGCAGAGGCAAGGGTCTCTATTTCACCGGCATTCAGAAGATATTCCCCGACTTTAAAATCAGACCACGAAGGCATACAATAACTGCATCGTAAATTGCACCTGTCGGTTAAGGAGATGCGAAGGTAATTGTGTACTCTGTTAAAGGAATCCTTTATTTCTTTGGTTGTATTGCTTCCCGGTTTTTTTTCCATTGATA
>JASFVU010000373.1:0-3984 GCA_050049665.1 Bacteroidales bacterium
GAAAACAGAACTTAGGAACATATTGGCATGCCCGGCCCTGATCTTTTCAACATGTATTCCTGTATACTCAGCCATGATGTCCATTCCGTATTTGAAGGAAAATGCGATCCCTTCCTGCGCGGCTCTTATGACATGTGATGAGTTGTGAATATTAAAGTTCAGATAATTGATCTGACAACCTGTATTTTTGTTTTCAATGACTCTTTCAGCACCATTTCCGAACGGAATGACGGATAGTCCTTCACTTCCGATAGGGATCCGGGAAGCTTCCTCATTCATCTCTGCATAAGACATATTCGATCCTGCTACATTTTTCTGCACCCAACTGTTAAGAATGCCTGTTCCGTTAATGCATAACAGGACACCCATACGTGCATCGGAGTCGGTATGATTAACATGGGCAAAGATATTTACCCTTGATTCGGGATCGTATGCAAATGAATCGGTAACACCGTATACAACACCTGATGTCCCTGCGGTTGCAGCTATCTCACCCGGCCGTAATACATTCAGGGAGAATGCATTGTTGGGTTGGTCGCCTGCCCTGTAAGTAATGGGGATACCCGGTTTCAGGCCCAGTTCAAGGGCAACTTCTTTCAGAAGTTTTCCCTGTATTCCGAAAGCTGGTACTATTTCAGGGATAAAATCTTTTTTTATCCCATAGTAATCCAGTAAGAAATCAGCAAGGGAGTGATCAGGAAAGTTCCAGAAAATGCCTTCGGATAATCCTGTAACTGTGGTATTTACTTCACCGGTTAGCCGCATAGCAATATAATCGCCTGGCAGCATGATCTTGTGTATCCTGCCATACAAATCAGGTTCATTGTCCCTTACCCACTTTAACTTCGAGGCGGTAAAATTCCCGGGTGAGTTCAACAGCTTTGAAAGACATTTTTCTTCGCCGAGTTCCCTGAAGGCTTTGTTGCCGATTTCTACGGCACGACTGTCGCACCATATAATAGAAGGCCGCACAATGTCATGGTTTTTATCAATGGTAACCAATCCGTGCATCTGGTAAGTAATTCCTATGGCTTGCACCAGGGACAGATCAACATGCTTCATCTGGGACAGCTCACGAAGTGCATAGGTGATATTATGCCACCAGTCTTCGGGATTCTGTTCCGCCCATCCTGATTTTCTGGAAATGATTTTCATTTCCTGTTTCGGGTATTGTGCTGAAGCAAGATTTTTGCCGGAACCGGCATCCAGAAGTGATAACTTAACACTTGAGCTGCCTACGTCAATTCCTAAAAGGATCATAAATCTAAGTTATGGATATTTGTGTTAAATAAAAAAACTCGTAATAGTCATATCGACTACAAGTCTATAAATTTTTTTTTATTTCATCAAACTATTTTTTAAAAATTTGATAACCTGAACATTTAATATATTAACAATTGTCCTTGTAGTGACAGATAACATTCTTTTCTTTTGTTAGGAAGAAGTTGCTTAGTTAAAAATAAATAACAAATATTTAATAGCTTTGATTATACAAAGCGGGAAATGGTGGATAAAAATAAAATAGACGCTCTGATATCACTTTTAGGTGATTCTGATCATGAAGTCATCAATGCAGTAACGGATAATTTGCTGCAACAGGGCATCGAGATTATTCCGCAGCTCGAAAAGGTCTGGGAATCTACGATGGATGAGAAATTGCAGGAAAGGATCGAGAATGTTATTCACGACATCCAGTTTGAAACAACCAGGAGGAATTTAAGGAGATGGCGTGACGAAGGTTGTAAATATATTCTTGAAGGAGCCGCCTATCTGGCACAGTTTCAGTTTCCTGAGATCAATCTGTTTGAACTGGACCATAAGATCCAGAAAATAAAGGATGATATCTGGTTGGAGATCGGCAGTAATCTTACGGCTCTTGAAAAGGTCAAGATACTCAATTATGTGATCTTTGATTTGCATAAGTTCAAAAGGAATTCGGCAAACTTCTATTCACCCCAGAATTCATTCATCAACCAGGTTTTAGAAACCAGGAAAGGCAATCCGATATCCTTATCCATTGTATATATGGCTGTGGCTTATAAATTGCAGTTGTCCATCTATGGAGTAAACCTGCCAAAAAATTTTATTCTTGCATACCTTGAGGAGAATTATCAGGACGATAAGGGAGATGAAACGGATCATATCCTGTTTTATATCAATCCCTATAACAGGGGGGCGATTTTGGGGAGAAAAGAAATTGATTATTTCATTAAGCAACAGAATCTGAAAAATGATAAGTCCTATTACACCATCTGTCATAACAAAGACATTATAATAAGACTTATCAATAACCTGATGCTTTCTTATGAAAAATTAGGGTTCAGGGATAAGATCGAACGACTTCAGGATCTTTCAAGGATCTTTTAATTATTTGGCAAAGCTGACAGCCCTGGTTTCCCTGATTACCGTGATCTTTACCTGACCCGGATAAGTCATTTCATCCTGAATTCGCTTTGCTATTTCATACGATAATGAATCCGCATCCTTATCAGAAACTTTTTCACTGCCGACGATCACTCTGAGTTCTCTTCCGGCCTGAATAGCATAGGTTTTCAATACACCGGGATAGGAAAGGGCCAGACTTTCCAGTTCTTTCAGGCGTTTGATATAAGATTCGACAACTTCACGCCTTGCTCCCGGGCGGGCTCCCGATATGGCATCGCATACCTGAATGATCGGGGAGATTAAACTGGTCATTTCCACTTCATCGTGGTGGGCACCGATCGCATTGCATATTTCGGGTTTCTCTTTATACTTTTCAGCGAGCTTCATCCCGAAGACAGCGTGAGGAATTTCGGGTTCATCATCAGGTACTTTACCAATATCATGCAATAAACCGGCACGCTTGGCCAATTTCGGGTTCAATCCAAGCTCGGATGCCATGATCGCTGATAAATTCGCAACTTCACGTGAATGTTGCAGCAGATTTTGTCCATATGATGAACGGTATTTCATTTTTCCGATGAGCCTGATCAGTTCAGGATGAAGTCCGTGAATTCCAAGATCTATCGCAGTTCGCTTGCCGACTTCAGCAATTTCTTCCTCGATCTGCTTTTTCGTTTTGGAAACGATCTCTTCGATCCGGGCAGGATGAATTCGGCCGTCGGTTACCAGTTGATGGAGAGATAATCTGGCAATTTCTCTTCTCACGGGGTCGAATGCGGATAATATAATGGCTTCGGGCGTATCATCAACAATTATTTCCACTCCCGTAGCTCCTTCAAGAGCCCTTATGTTACGTCCTTCCCGCCCGATAATTCTTCCTTTGATCTCATCGCTTTCTATGTTAAAAACAGTAACGGCGTTTTCAATGGCAGTTTCTGTTGCAACACGCTGAATGGTTTCAATAACAACCTTTTTAGCCTCACGGGAAGAAGTCATTTTAGCTTCATCCATGATCTCATTAACATAAGACATGGCTTCACTTTTGGCTTCTTCCTTCAAAGATTCTATCAGTTGCTGCTTGGCTTCTTCGGCCGACAGTCCTGAAATAGTTTCCAGTTGTTCGACCTGCTGTTTATGTGCTTTATCAAGTTCATCCGATTTTTTTTCAAGCAGTGCCATTTGGGAATTGAGATTTTCCCGGATCAGTTCCACCTCTTTCCTGGCCCGTTCATTTTCCTCTATTTTCTGCGATAAAACACTTTCTTTCTGGTTGAATCTGTTTTCCGCTGCAGCAAGTTTGTTGTTCCGTTCGTTTATGAATTTTTCATGTTCGGATTTCAGTTGAAAGAATTTTTCCTTTGCCTGAAGAATTTTATCTTTTTTAATAACCTCGGCCTCAGCCATAGCCTCTTCAATAATGTGTCTGTTTTTTCTGGTCAGGGTTATATTCCATAGAAAATAAGATAAAACACCTCCGCCTATAAAGGATACTCCTCCGACAATCACCATTCTTAAAATACCTGGGGATTGCATTATCTCTAATATTGTTGTCATATTATATAGCACTTAAGGGTTATAAAAAACCCGCATATTTCTTCA
>JASFVU010000374.1:0-3983 GCA_050049665.1 Bacteroidales bacterium
AATTTTTATGAGAGAGTTGCGGCAAAAGCTGCGGAAAACCGGTTGTTAGTAGACTTTCACGGAGCCTATAAACCATCGGGTCTGAGGCGGGCTTATCCCAATGTGATCTCCTACGAGGGTGTAAAAGGAAATGAAAACAACAAATGGAGTCATGAAATCACGCCGGAACACAATGTGACCCTGCCTTTTACAAGAATGGCAGCCGGCCCCATGGATTATACTCCCGGCGCTATGGTCAATGCCGTTGCCGGCAACCACAGGATCTCCTTTTTCAGGCCCATGAGCCTGGGTACAAGGTGTCATCAGATTGCTATGTATGTTGTTTATGAGAGTCCCCTGCAAATGCTCTGCGATGCGCCCAGTGCTTACCTGAAAGAAGAAGAGACCGCAGGTTTCATTTCAAAAATACCGGTCGTATGGGACGAGACCAGGGTGCTGGACGCTGCAATTGCAGATTATGTGCTGATCGCCCGTAAAAAGGATGATGTGTGGTATGTGGGAGCCATGACTGACTGGACCCCGAGGGAAATGGAGCTGGACCTTTCGTTTCTGAAGGATGGTGACTATACCATGGAGGTCATGCGTGACGGGATAAATGCCGACCGCTATGCCCAGGACTATGTATATGAAGTACTCGAAGTAAAAAATACGGACAAGCTCACCGTAAAACTGACCGCGGGAGGGGGCTGGGCAGCTATACTAAGTAGAATTCCGGGGAATTGATCGGGTCATTGGCATTTGGCTGATTGGAAATGTGAGATGATGTTCATTCCACTTCCGGAACAGAACAGGTGTAATATTCAGAAAAGTCTTTTTCACAGCTTCTGCATGAACAAAATAATACAGATAGAAGCACAAAAAATTTCGTGACTTTAATTTTAAGGGTTAATAATTTGATATGACAACATTCCCCTTTTTCCTGCCGGATTCAACATATGAATGAGCTTCAACCATTTTGTTAAAAGGGAAAATCTTGTCAATTGCAGGTTTGATTTTATTATCTTTTAAGAGTGATGCAATAAAATCATGGTTTTCTCTTTTTTCACAGGCTGTCCCTCCGCCAAATTTCACTTTTTTACCACCGGCTATGGAAGTTTTTATCATTTGCAACATATCGCTAAGACCACCCGCAACAGCCAGATACATTCCATTCGGGCTTAATGATTTTTTGTACTTTCTGAATGATGTTGTTTTTACTGCTACATCGAAAATTATATCCCATTTTTCACCTGTTCGGGTAAAATCATCTTTGGTATAGTCAACTACTTTGTAAGCACCCAGGGACTTTACAAATTCCACATTTGATGTACTACAAACTCCTGTGACCTCCGCACCAAAATAGTTTGCTAATTGTACTGCATAGACACCGACACCACCAGATGCTCCTTTAATGAGCACTTTCTGGTTTTCCTGAATATTTGCCACATCCCTTAAGAAATATAATGCCGTAAGTGCACCATAAGGAACTGCTGCAGCTTCTTCATAACTTATGTTGTCAGGTATTATAGTCAAAGCTCCGGATTCTGAACGACAAGCATACTCGGCATACGCCCCCAATTCAGGGCTGGTACCAAACACTTTATCACCAACCTTAAATTGTTGTACCTTTTCGCCGATCTCAACCACATCGCCTGCCAATACACTACCCTGTATGGCTGTTTTGGGCTTTTTAAACCCCAGCATCAGTTTTGCAAGGAAACCCAAACCACTTGGAATATAGGTTTGACCGCGTAAATTACAGTCTGCTGCATTAACCGTACTGGCTTTCACCTTAATTAATACCTCATCAGTCTTTGGTTTCGGCTGCTCAACTTCTTTAAACTGTAAAACTTCGGGAGAACCAAATTGATTACATATATATGCTTGCATGATTATAGATTTTAAAAATTAATACCAAAATATAATAGTCCCGGTTCAAACAAGAAATAATTTGGCCACTCATTTTCCGATACAGAAATTTCTGAAAATGTTTCCCAGTATTTCGTCGGTAGTAATCTCGCCTGTGATCTCGCCCAGGTAATGCAATACTTCCCGTATGTCCTGTGCGAGCAGATCACCGGGCAATGACTCCTGCAGGCTTTTTTTTGCCCGTTCCAACCCGTCAAAGGCGTGCTTTAACGCTTCAAAATGCCTTGTATTGGTGACAACCACATCGTATTCCCCGTGCTTTCGTTTCAAGGCCAGGGATACCAGCAGGTTCTTCAGTACATCAATCTGATATCCTGTTTTGGCGGAAATACTAAGAACATGAGCCATATCACTCCATGATTCCTTATAGGCATCAGCGAGTTGTGTTGCTTCCTTTCCTGATATTTCATCCGTTTTGTTCAGGGCAAGCACGATCTGCTTATTTTCGTTGTTTTCTTCACGCATGAATTGCAGCGATTCATTTACAATACCGGTTTTTTCGTGCACGTCAATGACAACGATCACGACCGAAGCCTGCCGGAATTGTTTGTATGTTCTTTGTATACCCTCGGTTTCTATTTTGTTTTCCGTATGCCGGAGCCCTGCCGTGTCAATGAACCGGAATTGTATGCCTTCAATAACTAGCATATCTTCAATGTAATCCCTGGTGGTTCCGGGAGTTTCGGAAACAATGGATTTTTCTTCCTGTATCAGGGCATTCAGCAAAGTTGACTTTCCTGCATTGGCAGGACCAACGATTGCGACGGGTATCCCATTTTTTATCACGTTGCCGTATTCGAATGAGTCTTTCAGCGAGCCGATCGTCTTTATGATCCGGTCGATCAGATCCGTCAACTGTTTCCTGTCGGCAAATTCCACATCCTCTTCGCTGAAGTCCAGTTCAAGTTCAATTAAGCTGATGAACTGAAGCAATTCGTTGCGAAGATGTTTTATCTCCATGGAAAATCCTCCCTTCATTTGCTGGTATGCCAGCCTGTGAGAGGCTTCCGATCCGGAAGCGATCAGATCGGCAACTCCCTCTGCCTGAGAAAGGTCCATCTTTCCGTTCAGAAATGCCCGCAGGGTAAATTCACCCGGTTTGGCCAGCCTTGCCCCGTTCTCAATGAGCAGTTGAAGGATCTTCTGCTGAATGTATACCGAGCCGTGACAGGAAATTTCCACGATATCTTCCCCGGTGTAGGAGTGGGGGCCCTTAAAAATGCCTGCCACCACTTCGTCCAGGTATTCACCGTTGGCATGAATACGGCCAAAATGAAGGGTATTGGCTTTCTGCACTATAAGCCTTTTTTTCTTTCCGGGAAATTCAAATACATTATCGGCGATCGCCAGGGCATCCTGACCGCTTAATCTTATCACGGCAAGGGCCCCCGGGCCTGCTGCAGTGGAAATAGCACATATGGTATCTTCATTGATCATCCGGAAAGAATTTTGCCCGTTCGGACAATGCAAATAATCCGTGCAAATTTAACCATTGTTGCAATAACTCATGAGAATATAAAAGAAAGGAACATGAATATCCTTTTTGTATCACGGATTATTGCCTGCGTGACTTTTTTCTGTACTGTTACGGAACAGGCAGGAAGAATAGAAACTGTTGTGCCGGATTCGTCCTAATTCTTTTGAAAAGAAAATAATAACATCTATTTTTGGCCACGGGTTTTAAAGCATGATAATGATATGAGTGTGTTAGTTAACAGGGATTCCAGGATACTGGTTCAGGGCATAACAGGTTCGGAAGGCAGTTTTCATACGGAGCAGATGATCAGCTACAGAACGAAGGTCGTTGCAGGTGTTACCCCGGGAAAAGGGGGACAAACACACCAGGGAGTGCCTGTCTTTAATACGGTAAGAGATGCGGTTAAGTCTGCCGGGGCCAATGTCTCGGTTATTTTTGTGCCCCCTGCTTTTGCTGCCGATGCCATAATGGAAGCTGCCGATGCGGGAATTAATGTGGTGGTTTGCATTACCGAAGGCATTCCAACGGATGATATGATCAGGGTAAAGCATTATCTGAAGGACCGGGATACCCGTCTGATCGGACCGAATTGTCCGGG
>JASFVU010000375.1:0-3980 GCA_050049665.1 Bacteroidales bacterium
AATGACTTCTTCATCAAGCCCCGGTATCAGCCTGAAGATGGAAGGAATATCTTACCTGGCCGGGTCGGAACTTCCCTGCCTGATCGTCAATGTTGTCAGAGGGGGGCCCGGATTAGGGACTATACAACCTTCGCAGGCTGATTATTTTCAGGCAACGAAAGGAGGGGGGCACGGCGATTACCATTTGATCGTTCTGGCACCTTCTTCGGTACAGGAGATGTCTGATTTTGTCAAACTCGGTTTTGAACTGGCACTTAAGTATCGCAATCCTGCCATGATCCTTTCTGACGGGATGATCGGACAAATGATGGAAAAGGTAGAGCTTTTTGATCCTGTTTCAAGGGAAACCGAATTTGACCAGTCCTGGGTGGCAACGGGGAAAACTCCCGACCGTGAGAGAAATATTGTTACCTCCCTCGACCTTGATCCTTCAAAAATGGAAAAACATAATAAGGACCTGAGTGAAAAATACGATAAGATGAAAGAAGAGGAGGTCAGGTATGAAAAGGTAGATTGTGATGATGCGGAATACCTGTACGTTGCTTACGGTTCTTCAGCCAGAATATGTCAGAAGGCAATAAAGCTGGCCCGTGAAGAAGGTATAAGAGTCGGGCTGCTCAGGCCGATAACCCTGTTCCCTTTTCCGTCAAAAGTACTGGCTGAGCTGGCCGGGCAGGTGAAAGGAATGCTTTCTGTTGAGCTGAGTTCCGGTCAGATGGTTGAAGATGTGAGACTGGCAGTAAACGGCAGAATACCAGTGGAACACTTTGGCAGGACCGGTGGTATTATCCATTCACCGGAAGAGGTTTTGAACGTATTGAAAACTAATTTTATCAGGAAATCATGAGTAGACAAGCTGATACAATAATCATGGATGCAAAAGAGATTATCAAAGAAGAAAATCTGGTGTACAGGAAGACTTCCTGTATGACAGACGATATATTGTCTTTTTGTCCCGGATGTGGCCATGGGGTCATTCACAGACTGACAATGGAAGTTGTCGATGAAATGGGAATTCAATCCGAAACCATCGGAGTTGCTTCCGTGGGATGTTCTGTTCTGGCATATGATTTTATGGATGTTGACATGACGGGGAGTGCACATGGCAGGGCTCCGGCAGTAGCAACGGGTATAAAGCGATGCTGGCCGGATAAATTTGTTTTTACTTACCAGGGTGATGGAGACCTTGCCGCTATTGGTACGGCCGAAACAATCCATGCCTGTAACAGGGGAGAAAACATTACCATCATCTTTGTGAACAATGGGATCTACGGAATGACAGGGGGCCAGATGGCACCTACTACCCTGGAAGGTATGAAGTCGTCAACCACTCCTTTTGGACGGGACATCGGACTAATGGGCAATCCACTGAAAATAAGCGAGCTTGTAAGCCGGCTTCCGGGAACATACTATGTTACACGCCAGGCGGTTCATACCCCTTCGCATGTGAGGAAAGCCAAAAAGGCAATGAGAAAAGCATTTGAAAATCAAAAAGTAAAAAAAGGATTGTCGCTCATTGAATTTGTTTCGAATTGTAATTCGGGATGGAAAATGACGCCTGTTCAGGCAAACAAGTGGATGGAAGAAAATATGTTGCCTTTTTACCCCCTTGGAGACTTGAAAGTCGACGGCAAACTTGTTGAATAATACCTTAATTATTTTAATTATTACCGATGTATCATGAATGAAGAAATAATCATTGCCGGTTTTGGAGGCCAGGGTGTTTTGTCAATGGGAAAAATATTGGCTTATTCGGGAATTATGCAACAGATGGAAGTCAGCTGGATGCCTTCTTATGGTCCGGAAATGCGGGGAGGAACTGCAAATGTAACGGTCATACTGAGTGATGACAGGATCAGTTCTCCCATAGTAAACAGTTATGATACGGCCATAATACTGAACCAGCAATCCATGGATAAGTTTGAGCCGATGGTTAAGCCCGGAGGAGTACTTTTATATGATACCAACGGCATTTCAAGACATCCCGAAAGGAAAGACATTAACGTTTACCAGGTTGAAGCAACAAAAGAAGCCACAAAAATAGGTGCAACACGTGCCTTCAATATGATCGTTTTAGGCAGCTATCTGAAAATTAAACCATTGGTGGAGTTCGATAATGTAGTTGATGGTCTTAAAAAATCGTTGCCCGAAAGGCATCATCATCTCATCCCTATGAATATTGACGGTATAAAAAGAGGGCGTGAGATTGTCAAACAGAAGAAATAACTTCCTGATTCCTACTCGTTTACTTCACTTCTGTCTTCTTATTTTTACATTGCAGTGATCATCATCATCTTTTCGTGGTGTTAAATGATATTGGCAAACGCTGATGAATATTCTTATTCCCCCGTAAGTAGTATCATCGCTTATAACTAAACGATTATCAGCACATTGCGTAACAATAAGTAGTTAAAGTTTTGTGCCAGATGAAAACAATAAAAACGATATTAGCAATTGTGTTCCTGTCAGCTTCTTTTTTATATGCTGAAGAAAATACACCGGGAACGTTCGAAGCTGTTTACGGAGTTTCGGTTTCTCATATTAATACAGGAACGGGTCACGGACCCGGATATGCGGTCAATGCAAATGTAAATAAAGGAAGAAAGACCCTGGAGGTAGGGTTGGTTTACAGTAACAGGGATTCTAAAATAGGAGGAGCAGACTTCAGGTACCGGGTTTTATTAGGTGATATTTCCAGAATACAGGGCAATGATAAATTGTATACCGCTTATTTACAGTATAACCTGATGTATCAGAAAGGTATGTCTTACTCACCTGATCTGGTAACTCTGGGAGATACGGAATATGAGGTCGAATCTGATCCGGGAGTGGTTGCAACGATGGGTCATTTTATTGCTTATGGAAACAAAATAAAGTTATTTAATAACGTATACGTCGATGCCTCATTAGGATTGGGATACTATGTTGGTTCGCTCGACAAGATCAACGGACCCGGAACTTTTGGGATTCACAACGAAAATAGCGGCCTGACGTATTCGCTTAAGGTCGGTATAGGATATACTTTCAGATAGCGATGATGACAGAGTGGGTGTTAGAGAAGAAGTAAAGCCTTCAAACGAAGGCTTTATTTTTTGTATAAACTTTGTTTATCGATGAATTCAAATACTTTTTCATTCAGGAAATACCTTACATCTTTTCCCTCTTTCAGGGCACTTCGGATGAAACTCGATGAGATCCCGATTTGCGGTGCGTCTTTCAGAAAGGTGATATTCTTATGCTCTGCGAAACCGGCAGGATCAATATTATTTCTTGGATAAACATACCGGTGATACCGTTTTGTCAGTTCCGTATGATTTTTCCATTTATGAAAACTCATCAGTCCGTCGGCCCCCATGAGAAGAATGAATTCCCTTTTGGGATGCTTTTCAGAAAGGTAAGTTAACGTGTCAATGGTAAAAGACGGCCTGGGCATTCTGAATTCAATATCGCATACCCTGAAACGCTCGTCTTTCTGAATAGCCAGTTCAACCATGTCAAGCCGGAGTTGATCGTTGAGCAGGGAATTTTTGTTTTTGAGCGGATTATGCGGACTGACAACAAACCATACCTGACTGAGATCCGAATATTCAACAAAATAGTTGGCAAGCGCCATATGACCGATATGGACCGGGTTAAACGAACCGAAGAACAGCCCTGTTTTCATCATATTTTGTCAGAATAAATACCGGTTTATTCAAGCAGTATACAATCGATCGTCATCCCAGGAATTCACCTGCAATTCCCGCAGTTTCTTCTATGGCGTCATCAAGATTCTCATTTACCACAATATGGTCGAATTTCCGGGCATACGTATTTTCCATATTTGCTTTTCTTAATCTTTTGGCAATGCTTTCATCTGTTTCCGTATTTCTTTTTCTGAGCCTTTCTTCCAGTGATTCAAGTGACGGTGGCTTGATAAATATTGAAACCGCTTCATCCCTGTATTTCCTTTTGATACTCAGGGCACCATTTACATCGAC
>JASFVU010000378.1:0-3968 GCA_050049665.1 Bacteroidales bacterium
AATGGAACATGCAGCTCAGCTGAGTATTCCTTTGGTTGTTGAAATAGGATACGGACAGAACTGGATGGAAGCTCATTAAGTAAAAGGCTAATCGGTCCTTAATATCCCTTCAATGTATTTTTGACGTATTTCCTCTAACCTCTCTTTTTTAACATTTTCGGCATAGATTCTGACAAGGTCAAGGACTTTGTTTGCATAAACAACTGCCAGGGCTGCATCAAAATTGCTGTCATCCAGATTGTTTTTCACCCATTGTGAAACCATTTTAAATCTTCCCCAGGTAAGTTGCCTGCCAATATCCAGGTAATGCATATCATCTTCCTGGTCCCTATAAGTATTATCATCAAGTTTTTCAAGAATGAATATTTTTTTCAATTCGATCAGGGCCTTTGTATCGGTATTCTTTCTTTTTTGGTACTTGATCCCTGCATCCATAAAATGCTTTTGAATTTCTTCAACCGGTTCATAACCAGCCAAACCTCTGATCCGGATGAAAGGAAATGAATCGTTTCCGATGCAAATGTTTCCGGAACTTGCCCGAAACTGATAGCCGGTATATTGTCTTATGTTATCTGCCACCCTGAATATTTTTTCCATGGAATACGGCTCGGTTGTTATCAGGAGAAAGGTGTCAGGTTTTTGATCGATCGGAAGGTTATTTCCGTGGTATCCCGAAAACGGTTCCAGATTCTGAAGAACGAAGGAATTTGGAATGACGAAGTGATCAACCGTTTTCACATGTTCTTCTTTAGCAATTGTACCTATAGTCTCAATCATTCTTTTATGTGTAAGTAATTAAATAAATAGGAACGGAATTTAACATTCGGTGTGAAACTAGTGACGTGTCACACTTAATATTGAGAAATAAAAGTCAATAATTATAAAGTATAACCAACCATCTTATCCGTCATTTTATTGTTGACTTAACACTAGTAAGGATCAATTATCCATTTAAAATTAAAGAATTCAATCGAAAAGAGAGAATATCCAAAAAACATATTTAAATATTAAAACTAAAATAAGGTTAGATTGTTCAATTCTGAAATGAATTATGTGAGTATCCGTGCTCAGTGAATTCTGTCAGATCTGCCAAATACGATCAGAGATGTTGTGGTCAGAAATCCGGCCTGTTCGCACGTGTGGGGAAGAGTGCTGTGTATGGGTGGAATAAGGAAGGAATAAAACCCGACGATGTTTTTGTATTTGCATAATAGTCCCGAATACATATCTTTGTTAAGACCTTATGATTCTGTAAAAAATGCCCCTGATAACGTCTATTGTTAATTGGTTGATTTTTAAGAGGGTAACTCAGATTGAGCTGATCCGCAAATACCCGGCCCAGATTCAGGAAGAATGTTTCATTCAATTGATTGGCAAAGCTGCTAACACGGAATGGGGGAAAACTTACGGATTCAATACCATCGAATCCCTTTCGGATTTTCAGGAAAGAGTTCCGTTGAGCAGTTATGAGAATATTAAACCGTTTATTGATAGAATTCGTGCCGGTGAACAAAATGTTTTATGGCCTGGCGATATTAAATGGTTTGCTAAATCTTCAGGTACCACGGGAGAAAAAAGCAAATTTATTCCGGTTAGTAAAGATAGTCTTGAGAAATGTCATTTCAGAGGGGGAAAAGATGTACTGGCACTGTATGCAAATAATTATCCGGATTCAAAATTGTTTAGCGGAAAAGGATTGACATTGGGAGGAAGCCACAAAATAGATAATTTTAATAATCAATCGTACTATGGTGACTTATCAGCCATTCTGATAGAGAACCTTCCGTTCTGGACGGATTTTATCCGAACGCCCAGTTATGAAATTGCCTTGCTTGACAAATGGGAAGAAAAGCTGGAAAAAATTGCAAAGGAAACCGTTAAGGAAAATGTTACGAGCATTGCAGGTGTGCCTTCCTGGAACCTGGTCATGATAAAATATATACTGGATTATACGAACAAGACCAGTTTGCTGGATGTTTGGCCGAACCTTGAGTTATTTATGCATGGCGGTGTGAGCTTTACTCCTTATGCCGAGCAGTTTAAAAAGCTCATTCCTTCGGGAAACATGCATTATCTGGAATCATACAATGCCTCGGAGGGATTTTTTGCCATACAGGACGATCCTGCAAAGGATGATATGTTATTGATGTTGGACTACGGAATATTTTTTGAATTTATACCTTTTGAAGATTTTAATAAAAAAAATCCGGGAGTACTTACGATCGGACAGGTAGAGACCGGGAAAAATTATGTCATTGTCATTACTACAAATTCCGGTTTATGGCGTTATATTATTGGCGATACGGTGGTGTTTACATCCACTTATCCGCATAAAATTAAAATATCGGGGAGGACAAAACATTTTATCAATGTGTTTGGTGAAGAAGTAATTATTGATAATGCCGAAAATGCTCTGGGTATTGCCTGTGAAAAAACAAATGCCCTGGTTACCGATTTTACGGTCGGACCGGTTTTTATAAGTGATGAGACAAAAGGGAAACATGAATGGATCATTGAGTTTGCAAAGCTTCCCGAAAATCTGGATGAATTCACCTATTTTTTGGATGATGCATTAATGCAAATAAACTCGGATTATGAAGCAAAACGCTATAAAAACATTACACTTGATAAGCCATTGGTCCGTTCTGTTGAGCAGGGAACATTCTATAAATGGATGGAAAAGAGAGGGAAACTCGGGGGACAAAACAAAGTTCCGCGATTGTACAATTCAAGAAAATACCTGGATGATCTGATCAAAATGATCAATACATGATATTTTATAATCAGATTGTAAATTAGCATAGTAAAAGAGAATATTTACAGACCTAAAACAAACAAGAAAATGCATATTGCTGTCGCAGGAAATATTGGATCAGGAAAAACAACCCTAACGGGTCTTTTATCGCGCCATTTCGATTGGCAGGCTCATTATGAAGATGTTGATGACAATCCGTACCTGGATGATTTTTATAATGATATGCAGAGATGGTCATTTAATCTTCAGATGTATTTCCTCAATAGCAGGTTTAACCATATCCTGGAAATAAAAAAATCGAAAAAGACAATAGTCCAGGACAGGACGATCTACGAGGATGCCTATATTTTCGCCCCGAATCTGCATTCTATGGGTCTTATGTCAACACGTGACTTTGAAAATTATTTCACCTTGTTTAATCTCATATCTTCGCTTATTGAACCTCCGGACCTGGTCGTTTTTTTGCGTGCTTCCGTTCCTACCCTGGTTAAACAAATTGAAAAAAGAGGCAGAAAATATGAGGATAATATCCGGTTGGATTATCTGAGGAAACTGAATGAGCGTTATGAATCCTGGGTCGAATCCTATAATCTGGGGAAAATGATGATCATCGACGTCGATCACACCAATTTTATTGATCGCCCGGATGATATGAGTCAGGTAATTGATAAAGTAAATGCTGAATTACATGGTCTTTTCTAATTCATTTTCAGCTGTTAATAATCTCTTTGGTCTTTAATAATACAGATTTCCACAAATCCGGGGCGATCCGGGCCCCGTAATTTTCAATCACCTTTCCGGCAAGCAATGCTCCTATTTTCCCACATTTTTCAAGGGATAAATTTTGCATATATCCATGCAGGAACCCGGCGGCATACTGATCTCCTGCTCCTGTCGTATCCACTGCTTTCACCGGTATAACACCTATATTTGTTGTAATCCCGTCCGATTTTATGAGTGACCCCTCTTTCCCGATTTTTACAACGGCAATCCGGCATTGTTCAGCAATAATATCCAGTGCGTCATTTGGATTTTTGCCTGTATACGCTTTTGCTTCCTCCTCATTGGCGAATACAATATCAACATACTCAGGGAGGATTCTTGAAAGGAAATCTTTCTGATTTTCAACAACATTATAACTTGCCAAATCAACCGATACTTGAATTCCTTTCTGTTTGGCTAGTTTAAGGGAGTTTTCTACTAGGGAAGTATT
>JASFVU010000379.1:0-3965 GCA_050049665.1 Bacteroidales bacterium
TTCATAACGAAAACATATTGGTTTAAGCAAACAGACCTCAATGCTTAAGTGCTATGCGATTCATTTGAATATATTTACAGTGATTATTTAACAAAAACACAAACACGATGGATTTGGAGAAAAGATTTTCCAGCTACTATTCCCGGGTAAAAGTGATCACTTCAGGTCTGATCCTGTCCTTTATCTTATTTTCCTGTGTTAATCAGCGAAATCTGGAGTACATGAGGATCAGTAAAATGGAGCCGCCTTCTTATAAGGAAGCTGACAATCCCGAATACAAACTGCAGCCCGGAGATGCCCTATACATACAGATCAACAGCATTGATGATGCGGCATCGAACGTATTCGCACAGTCTTCTGCTTCACTTACAATGGATCCTTACGCAGCCTATATGCAATCTTATGTGGTAGATCAGTCTGGTTCTGTACAATTACCGGTTATCGGAGATATTGTTGTGGGGGGTAAAACAACAAATGAGGTAAGCGAGGAGATCAAGGCTTCTTTGAAAAACGTGCTGAGTTTACCTGTGGTTACGGTGAAGCTGGTAAATCAATATGTTTCGATACTTGGTGAGGTTATTGCCCCGGGGCACTTTGTATTTTCACAAGAAAAGTTTACCATATATAATGCTTTGAGTATGGCCGGGGATATCAGTATTAACGGCAACCGTCGGGAAGTCACTGTTATAAGAAATGAGAACGGCATAAATAACAGGATAATCCTTGACCTGACAAGGGAGGATATTTTGTCATCACCCTATTATTATATTCAGCCGAACGATATCATTTATGTTAAACCCTTACGTAAAAGATACTGGGGAATGGAGAATTTCCCTGTTGCAGAAATTTTATCAATTATAACTACGGCCCTATTGGTTTATTCCATTTTTCAATAATAACTATTTAAAGAGGTTCTGATATGAAACAACAACCTGATCAACGATTTATTCAGGAAAATTCTGACCTGTTAAGAATATTGTATCTCTTTACACGTCATTATAAAGTATACCTTTTATGTGTATTTATTGCTTTAGTGGCTGCTTTTGTGTATAACAGGTTCGCTATACCTCTTTACAGAGTTGGTGCTAATATAATGATACTGGAAGAGAGACCACAGGCAGGGAGTGCGGAGGAATATATCAATAGTGAAATGTTCCGGATGGATCGCAGTTTTCAAAACGAACTGTTTGTTCTCCAATCTTCACCTTTAATAGAACAGACTGTTAAGAACCTTGATCTGACTATCAGTTATTATTTCCACGATCGGCTTCAATGGTATGATGCCTATCGGAAATTACCTATACGTGTACTTCTTCTCAAGGATCATGTACAACCTGTGAATGTGAGGTTTCAGCTGGCTATACACGACAGCAGAAATTTTACTATCAGGGCTCAGGAAAGAGAGGCTGTTTTTACGAATCTTTATACAGAGGAAAATACGTATATCAAACGTGACTGGTCATTTGAAGAGTCGGGTAAATTCGGAGAACTGATAGAAACTCCCGACCTGGCATTTGTTGTGAAGATTGACAGCAGTGTCCGTAGTTATTATAAAGACATTTTTGATTATGGTTTCGAGTTTTCAACGGTTGGTTCTGCAACAGGCCAGATTATGAGAAATCTGGATTTTAACGTCCTCGACCGGGATGCCACAGTAATAGAGATTGATTTAAGAACTTCTTCAGGACTGAAAGGGGTTGATATCCTGAATGAGTTGATGGATGTCTATTCTTTGCATAATGTTAACCGTAAAAATAATATTGCTGATCTCACGATCGAGTATATTGAAAGACAGTTAAGTGAAATTTCCGATTCCCTTAGCCGGACAGAGGATAACCTGCAGCAATTCCGGTCATCCAGACAACTAATAGATGTGAGTGATCAGGCAGCAGGTTTGTCTGCACAGCTTCTCACGCTTGAAAACCAGAAAGCCGAATTGTTAACACTCAAACGTTACTATGATTACCTTACTCAATATATTCAAGAAAATGACGACTTTTCAAATATGGTTGTTCCGGCGGCAATGGGAGTTGAAGATGAAGTATTAAACGATCTTGTTTCGGAGCTTATTTCAGCACAGACACAGCGATCCAATTTAATTCAGAGTGGTCAGGAAAAGAACCCGTTAGTGCAGCGACTGGAAATTCAGATAAGGAATGCAAAAAAGGCTATATCGGAAAATATCACTGCCTCGAGCAAAACTACGGAGATATCTATAGATGAGCTTGATAAAAGGATTAACAGGATCAAATCGGAAATCAGCAGGGTCCCGAGAACCCAGCGTCAGTTAGGAGGTATTGAGAGGAACTACCGTTTGAATGATGCCATCTACAACTATTTGCTGGAGAAAAGGGCTGAAGCAAATATTTCCAGGGCATCCAACCAGCCTGATAATATCATTATTGAACCGGCGAGTATAGTTGGTATAGTGTCACCAAATCCCAGAAAAAATTACCTGTTTGCATTTGCTCTGGGAATAATGATTCCTTTTGGTTTCTTATTTTTCCGAAGCTTAATAAGTGAAAAAATCGAATACGAAGGAAGGATCGATCATTTGACAGATGCTCCGCTTCTGGGGAAAATACCTCATACAAACAGAAAAACCAACAATTTGGTTTTTGAATATCCCACTTCAGGTGTTGCAGAAGCTTACCGGGCACTGAGGACCAATATTGAATACCGGTTTAAGGAAATAATGCCTAAGATGATCCTTGTGAGTTCAAGTACAGAGGGGGAAGGCAAGTCATTCAATGCATTGAATATAGCCATGAGCTATGCCCAACTGGGACGAAAAACCTTATTGATCGATTTTGATCTGAGAAAGTCTACAAGCTATTTTATGGAAGTAGAAGTATCGGGCATTGGTCTGAGCTCATATTTTATGGATAAAGTTGCGGTGGATGAGATAATACAGCATTCACCGCATAAAAAACTGGATTATATTCCTTCGGGTCCTATTCCTCCCAATCCGGTTGAAATGCTTGCATCTGACGAGGTTGCCGAATTGCTTGATCAGCTAAAGGAGCAATATCACTGCATAGTGATCGACTCCTCACCCCTGGCACAGGTGGCAGATGCATACCTGTTACTGGATTATGCCGATATCAGGATCATCGTTGTCCGGTACAATTATTCACTTAAAAAGATATTCAATACGGTCATGACCGACCTGAGAGAGAAAAACATTGAAAATGTCTGTATCTTGTTAAATGATAATAAGGTTTTCAGAGAGCAATACGGCTATGGTTATGGGTATGGAAAAAAGAAGCGCAAGTGGTTTAAAATTTGATCTTTTCCAACAAGAAGTTTTAAGATAAATGAGTGTCATAAAGAAGTCAGTACCTGAACCTCATCTGATAAATCTTCCAAAAGTCGAAGATCTCCGTGGCAACCTTACTTTCATTGAAGAGGAAAATCATATCCGCTTTAAGGTAAAAAGAGTTTATTGGATCTATGATGTGCCTGGCGGTGAGCAACGTGGGGGGCATGCTTTTAAAAAGCAAAGAGAGTTTATCGTAGCACTTTCCGGGAGTTTCGATGTTGTCATAAATGATGGGAAAAAAGAAGACCGGTACCATCTTAACCGTTCCTATTTCGGATTGTATGTTCCAAATGGCCTCTGGCGCCATATGGAAAATTTCAGTACAAATGCTGTTGTGATGGTACTCTCTTCAACCGGTTTTAGTGAGTTGGATTATATAAGGGACTTTAACGACTATTTATTATACATTTCGGATGAATAGTACAGTATACAATTGCAGCCTTATCCACCTGCCTAAAGTACATAATCGTGCGGGTAATCTCACAGCATTGGAAAACAACAAGAACATTCCTTTTGCGGTGAGAAGAGTATATTACCTATATGATGTGCCTGGTGGAGAGGACCGTGGAGGACATGCACATAAAGAACTACAGCAGTTTATTGTAGCTGTCAGCGGGGCATTTGATGTATTATTGGATGATGG
>JASFVU010000380.1:0-3958 GCA_050049665.1 Bacteroidales bacterium
TTGACAACGTAACCCTGAAGGATGCGCTGAAAGAAATTGAAAAACAAAGTGATTTTACCTTTCTTTACAACGATGCATCCATCAATGTAAATCAAACGGTGACGGTCAGTGCCAATGAATTGTCAATAAAAGAACTTCTTGATGAAGTGCTTGACAATAAAGGGATCAGATACACAATAATTGACAATCAGATCGTACTGACAAAAGCCGTGGACCTCATGCAGGAGAATATCACGATCAGTGGTCAGATCACAGATTCGGAATCAGGTGAAGGTCTTCCGGGGGTCACTATTGTCGAAAAAGGAACAAATAATGGAACAATCACAGATCTTGACGGAAATTACTCACTGTCTGTAGCAGAAAATGCTTCCATTATTGTGTCTTATGTAGGCTATGTGACAGAAGAAATTCCCGTTGGCGGACAAACATCCATCAATTTGGCCTTAATTCCTGATATCATAAGCCTCGACGATGTAGTGGTTATCGGTTATGGTACCGTGAAAAAAAGTGACCTTACAGGTGCCGTTGCTTCCGTTTCGGCTGAAGAATTGCAGCAATCTGCCGTTTCAGGTGTGGATGAAGCCCTTCAGGGTCGTACTGCGGGCATAAATGTTACCTCCAATTCAGGATCTCCGGGTGCAGCTCCCTCAGTCAGAATCCGTGGTATAGGAACGCTCACGACTCCTGATCCTTTTTTTGTTATAGATGGTATCCCCGTATCAGCATCTGAGGCCGGAGCTCTTAATCCGGGGGACATTGAATCGATCGAGATCCTTAAGGATGCTTCGGCAGCAGCCATTTACGGAGCACGTGCTGCCAATGGTGTAGTTCTTATTACTACTAAAAAAGGAAAAGCGGGAACTTCTGTTGTTTCATTCGATGCATACACAGGTGTGCAGTCGCTGGCCAAAAAATACGAATTGACAAATCAACGTGAATTCATTACAGTTCGCAATGAATTGCAGTCTGAAGAAAATCAGGAAAACCCGGACTCTTTGCCAAGTACCGACTGGCAGGATGAAATTTTCAGAAAAGCAAAAATATCCAATTACCAGTTGTCTTTTCTTGGCGGATCCGAAAACACCCAGTATGCCTTAATCGGAAGTTACTATAACCAGGAGGGTATTATTAAAGGGACCGATTATGAAAGGTATTCCATCAGGTTAAACACATCATCCGAAATAAAGCCCTGGTTAAGAGTTGGAGAAAACGCCAGCTATGTTTTCAGTAACAGAAACTATGTGCCCGAACAGGATGAATATATATCGGTAGTGGTAACAGCCCTTAACATGGATCCCGCAACTCCGGTCTATAATGAAGACGGAGAGCCCTCTGCGGGAATCCGGAACAACATAAAGAATCCTGTCGGAGCCCTTGAGAGGGATGAACGTCTCCAGATCAGCAATAAACTGCTTGGGAACTTCTTCGTTGAGATCCAGCCGGTAAAATGGTTAACATTCCGCACCACCGGTGGTACGGAACTGACCAGGATGAAAGATAACAGTTTCTTCCGTGAATACAACGAATCAAGTACATACTTCCTGACCGAAAATCAGTTGTCAAGGTTTAACCGTGAATACACGACACTGATCTGGGAAAACACTCTTACTTTCAATAAGACATTTGCAGAAAAACACAATTTCCAGGTTCTGGCCGGTTATTCAACACAAAGTAATAAATACCGGTACAACTGGCTGGTGAGCAGCAATGTCCCGGAAGAGGAAGATATCAGGTTCATCTCCAATGCTGCCGACCCGACCAGTATTGTCGGTGCTGATATCGCTGCCAATTTAGGAGGGATTGATAATCCCGAGCCATTGATTTACGATGCTTACCTGATCTCTTACCTGGGCAGGATCATGTATAATTACGGCGGTTTGCTTGATGTTCATGCTTCAATCCGCCGTGATGGTTCAAGTAAGTTCGGAGAAGACAATAAATGGGGTATATTCCCCTCCTTTGCCGCAGGATTTAAGCTCAGCGAATTAAGTTTTATCAAAAACCTGGATTTTATCAATTTTCTGAAAATAAGGGCCGGCTGGGGACAGCTTGGTAACCAGGAAGTTGGTGATTACAGGGCCTATACCGAAATTCGTGATGCCCTGAACTACAATTTCGGTCCGGGCGGTGAACAGGTAACCCAGCCCGGAGGTGCACCAACCTCAATCGGAAACCGCGACCTGAAATGGGAAGCAACTGAAATGACTAACTTCGGTCTTGACTTCTACATGTTTGATAACAAACTGGGCTTCAACCTTGATTATTTTATACGGAATACAAAGGATATGTTAATTGAAGTACCGATTCCCGGCCTGACAGGCGTACAGGAAGCCCCGCTGGTAAACAAGGGCAGCCTCCGGAACAGCGGACTGGAATTAAACGCCACATTCAAGAATAAAATGGGAGATTTCTCCTATGAAGTCGGAGGTAATATCGCTTTCATTAAAAATGAAGTTACTGATCTTGGTTCCGAAGACAACTATTTTCAATCAGGTGTTTTCAGGGCATCGAATTACATAAGCCGTACCGCAGAAGGTGAACCTGTTGCCAGTTATTACGGTTATGTAACAGACGGCCTCTGGCAGACCCAGGCAGAGATCGATCAGGCCAATCAACGAGCCAGGGAAACTGCAGGAGACAACAGTATATACTACGATACGGAGTATACTTCACCGGGTGATATAAAATTCAAAGATATTAACGGCGATGACAGAATTACATCTGATGACCGTACGTATATCGGAAATCCTAACCCGGATTTCACGTATGGCATCAATATAAAGCTGGTCTATAAGATCTTTGACCTGGTTGTATTCGGTTATGGTGTTCACGGAAACGAGATATTCCAGTCACTGATATTTTACCATGAAAGCCCCAACGCTTACTGGAATCTGAGTTCCGACATGCTGAATCACTGGACACCTGAAAATACGAACACAACAGTACCGCGACTTGATCAATACAACCAAAACAATAACCTCAGACTATCGGACAGGTATGTTAAAGACGGCAGTTATTTCAGGATCAAAAACCTTCAAATCGGTGTTTCCCTGCCTGATAACATTACCGATATGCTGAAAATAGAAAGATTAAGAATCTATTTTGCCGCTCAGAATCTTTTGACATTCAGCAAATATACCGGTTATGATCCTGAGATCGGGACCGGGGGGGAAGTACTGGATATTGGAATTGACAGAGGTTTCTATCCCATTGCAAGAAGTTACATGGTAGGAATCAATCTTTCTTTCTAATTGAATAACTTAAAAAATGAATACAATGAAGAAAATATTCTTTTCAATCTTAACAATAGCTCTGGTCCTCTCGGCATGTAATGAGGACGAGAAACTAAATCAGTATCCTCATAATCTGACGGACCGGGCGAGTTATACAACCGTTAACGGTGCGCTTCAGGGACTTATTGCTGCTTATGAAATTATGCAGTGGGGAGAAGATGTGGAACGGGTGGAATTAGTAGGCACAGTCTGTTCAGGTGATGCTCTTCCGGGAGGAGAACCGGGAGGGGGCGATCAGCCAAACCTGCAGTCGGCAGGACGGTTCCTGACAAATTCAGATAACATTTATATGAGTACCTACTGGTCAAGTCTGTATACCGGTATTTATCGCTGTAACCTGTTACTGGATTATTTGTCGGTGCCGGAAGATCTGATCGAATTCCCTGAAGAACTCAGAACCAGGATTATGGGAGAAGCTACTTTCCTGCGCGGATTATATCATTTCAAACTTCAGATCTACTTCGGAGGATATCCGCAGCTCCAGGACGATTTCAACGGACAGCTGAAAGGTGTCCCTTTTGTTGACCATGTGCTGCTTCCTGAAGAATGGCAGCAGGAACGGCCCCCGCTTGAAGAAACATGGTCAAAAATTGAAGATGATTTCGAAGCGGCTGCCGGACTTTTGCCTTTGAGAAGCGAATACGATGCTGCTGATCTGGGCAGGG
>JASFVU010000381.1:0-3942 GCA_050049665.1 Bacteroidales bacterium
CCGATACCGATAATAAATACGGCTCCGTATTCCCTTACAATTTCATTTTCCCTTTTCCTGGGTGTCAGGTTCGGGTATTTTGCGAGCAACTCCTCGGAATGAATAAAGGTGATCTCTTCCGGCAGGGAAGGAACAAATTCCGGATAACTTTCATACACAACAAATTCGGTACGTTTTAGCACTTCATATATTTTCCGGACAACTTTTTTCAGGTAATCGAGGTTTCTGTCCTTTTCGGAAATTACCTGTTCCCAGTCCCACTGGTCCACATAAAGGGAATGGAGATTATCCAGTTCTTCATCCGGCCTGACGGCATTCATATCCGTATAAATACCGAATCCTTTGTCAATACCATAGTCAGCCAGAGCCATTCTTTTCCATTTTGCAAGGCTGTTCACTACTTCGGCTTCACGATCATCCAGGTCTTTTACAGGAAATGTGACTTTCCTTTCAACGCCGTTCAGATCATCATTCACCCCCGTTCCCTTTAAAACAAATAACTGAGCTGTCACCCTTCTGAGTTTGAACTCAGCAGAAAGATTTTCCTGAAAAGTATCTTTAATCAGCTTAATTGCCTTTTCCGTACGTTTAATATCAAGATAATTTTTGTAATTTTTCGGATGAATAAGTTTTCTCATGTTACTGTCTGATTTTGATTTGCGCTTTCCTGAGTCCTCTTTTTCTGCGAATATACAAATAGTATTTATCTAAAAAAGAAAAAAAGAAGGGTGGAAATCTCCACCCCCCTTGAAAATATAATTAAGCACCCATTTTTATTTTTCGGTAGAATCAAAATGTATTTCGGCGGCTCTTCCTGAAGGATCAGTGTTTTTCTGCCATTTCGGGATCCATTTCAGGACTGTTTTAATGCTGTTTTCCTCGGGATAATACTTTTCAAATACTTTTCTGAAGTAAAAGGCTTCTTTGGTATCCGGGGTATTGTGCGGGTATTTTTCAGTTGCCGTGGCAAACTCTTCATCGGAGACGATTTTCTGACAATGGGCTTTTACCGTATCGATCCAGTTGTAACCGACACCATCACCAAACTGTTCCTTCTGCCTCCAGAGGATCTCATCCGGCAGATAAGGATCTTCCTTTGTATCAAATGCTTTTCTCAGCGGCCATTTTTCAATCTTCCCGGCTGATCTGTCCGGTCGTTTGAAAGCCGGTCTCATTGACATGGCCACCTGGAGAAACCCTTTGTCCAGAAAAGGCACCCTGGCTTCCAGACCGGCTGCCATGGTAGCTTTATCAGCCCTCAGGCAATCGGAAGTTGACAAACGAAATACACGCCATATCGTTTCCTTCTGAAAATCATCATCAGAAGGGGCATTATGAAAGTAAAGATATCCACCGAAAATCTCATCGGCACCTTCACCTGACAATACGACCTTGACTCCCATGTCGGTAATGGCTTTTGATAAAAAGTACATGGGAGTGGCCGCCCTGATGGTAGTGACGTCATAAGTTTCCAGGTGCCAGATGACTTTTTCAAGCGCTTCCAGCCCTTCCTCAATGGTAAACAGAATCTGGTGGTGTTCCGTACCGATAAATTCAGCCACCTTACGGGCGGCCACAAGGTCGGTCGCCTCAGAATGAACGCCTACGGAAAAAGAATGCAGTACCTGCCCCGTATCACGAACCAGCTTCTGGGCAATGGAAGCTGTGAGACTCGAATCGAGTCCTCCGGAAAGCAATACTCCTAAAGGAACATCGCTCATAAGACGTTTTTTGGTTGCTGCTATCAGGGCATTTCTTAATTTTTCAGGATCGTATTCTTCCGTACACTTTTTATGATCTTCCCATGAGGGATTGAAAAATTTCACAAAGCCGGTTTCCGGTGTATAATAATGCCCGGGAGGAAATGGTTCCATTTCAGAACACTGATCGGCTATGGCTTTCATCTCAGATGAAAAGTACATGTTGCCTTCATCGTCTTTGCCGTAATACATGGGTTTTACCCCAATCGGGTCACGCCCGGCCATGAATTTATCGCCGTCAACCAGGACAAAAACAAATACTCCGTCGAGCATGTTACAAAAGTCATAACCGTATTTCTCATATAAATGAACAATAACTTCACTGTCGCATGTGGTCCGGAACTGATGATTTTTAAGTTCATCCTCTCTTAGTTCCATATGGTTGTATATCTCCCCGTTATGCATTACCCAGGCAGAATCCGTTCCCTGAATAGGCTGGGTTCCCGTATTCAAATCAATGATTGAAAGTCGTTCGTGAGACAACACCGATCCATCAGGTGCTTCATACATCCCCCATTCATCCGGACCTCTGTGCTTTTGACGCTTCGATAGTTGCTGCACCTGTTCTTTATCTGCTTTCCCTATAATTGCTAATATTCCACACATGTATTAAACTTTTAGAAAGTTTTTCTTATTCATTAGTTTAAGCTACTTAAAAACATTAAATTATCATATTTTTTAATGTTTTTGTAATAATTTATCACACATCTAATGCAAAGATATTAATTATTAATTTTTTTACAAATTTATTTTTATTTTTTCGTGTTTTTATGTTATATTTGCTTACAGACTGTTAGTTTTTTATTATTTTTATTTATTTTTTACTATAATTAATCATGAGGTCGGATCAAAATTATCATATCGACAAGCTGGATAGAAAAATATTATCCATTTTGACAAAAAATGCCAGAATCCCTTTTCTGGAAGTTGCACGGGAATGTAATGTTTCGGGTGCGGCTATTCATCAACGTGTACAACGGTTGACTAAAATTGGTATTATTTCAGGGTCTCAGTTTGTTGTCGAACCTAAAAAACTCGGATACCACACGTGCGCATACATAGGAATTTTCCTTGACAATGCAGCTCTTTTTAACGATGTTTCGGACAGATTGCTGAAAATCTCAGAAATAACCCAGTGTCATTATACAACTGGTCAATATGCCATGTTTGTTAAGGTTTTTGCCAAAGACAACGAACATTTGAGACAAGTGCTGGCCGACAAGATCCAATCCATTAACGGCATTATGAGAACCGAAACTTTTATCTCGCTAGAGGTGATGATTGACAGACAATTGCCCGTTATTGAAGAAACAGTCGATCTGGATATGGAAGATCGGAAACTGTCAAAAAGCAAATAATTTTTACTGTCTGATATCCTTTCAGGGTATCCTGTTTCCTTTTTGGGATGTATCTTTCAGACAGGATTATCAGAAAATCTGCCATACCATCTGTTTCCCGTGGAAATCAGGCCGGCCTCTGTCCTTTTCCATAAGTAAACCCAAACGTGACAATTACAAATATAAAAGTAAATGCCACATCGGTGGTTAACTAACTGTGAACAATAAAAAGTCAGATAACTCCGGGATGAGTAAACCGTATCTTACCACAGTAATGATCCGGGAAAACCTTCCGGTCAACAAAAAGAAAGGTATTTTTTATGGTATTAGAACAACCTGATGTTTTCCTTTATGGTATTCGTATTTCGGAACCGGTTACCACCTTAACGGATCTCATGGTGTCGGCTGTTTGTTTCTTTGCATTTTACAGATTATCCAAAGTCGGAGTAAAAAACAAAGTCCATCTTAATCTTCGATACTATTTCTTATCCATGGGATTTGCCACGGCATTCGGAGGTATCATAGGTCATGCCTTCATGTACAATTTTAGTTTTTACTGGAAATTGCCCGGATGGGTAACAAGCATGTTTTCCATAGCCCTTGTCGAAAGAGCTGCCATTGAATATGCCCGGCCTCTCATAAAACCAAAGCTGGGAATTGCATTTAAATGGGTGAATTTAATTGAACTGGCAACATTTGTATCGATCACGCTTATTACCCTTAATTTCTTTTTCGTTGAGGTTCATTCCGCTTATGGTCTGTTAATCGTTGTTGCCAGCCTGAATTTATATGTGTTCCTCAAACGCAGGACAAAGGGAAGCAGGATGTTTTTATTAGCCGTCGGG
>JASFVU010000383.1:0-3937 GCA_050049665.1 Bacteroidales bacterium
ATGCCATGGCGATCAGGACAATTACAATGATAAACTGTGAAAAGACCAGGATCCCCAGAAATAATCCGGCTATTGCAAGCAAAACAAGAAGCACCCATCCGGGCAGACCTTCGCGGTAAAGGACCAGCAACAGGATCCCATAGACTATAACAGAGCCTATATCGGGCTGAAGTGCAATGAGCCCGGCAGGAAAAAAAGTGATGGCCAGGGAAACAAGTATATCTTTCAAACGTGTCAGCCTTGTATTGTATCCCGATACATATTTTGCGATTGCCAGGACAGTAGCTACTTTGGCAAACTCAGAAGGTTGTATGCTGACCGGGCCTAATACGATCCATGACTTGGAACTGTGAATAGCCGTTCCTATCAAAAGGACAATGAGTAAAGCAAGGATACCCAATGCATAGGCAGGATAGGCAAAAAATAAATAGAAACGGCTGTCAATAACAAAGATGAAAACAACCGCTATCAATGAAATAAAGATCCATATAAGCTGCATTGCATATCTGTTTCCAAGGCTGAAGAACGAGCCATCGGAAGGGCTGTAATTTACCGCGAAAATATTCAACCATCCAAATGTGACCAGCGCCAGGAATAAAAACACGCTCAGCCAGTCAATATTTGCCAGTATGTCAATCTGTCTTCTCATTCCACATTCAATAGATTTCTTTCAAGCATTCTGCGTTCAATCCATTTTCGCCGGGGAGCAATAGAATCAGTCAGGTACTTCTCGATCATAAGGCTGGCAATCGGTGCTGCGTAAGATGCTCCCCATTTCCCATGTTCGACATAAACCGCTATGGCAATTTCAGGGTTCTCTTTCGGAGCAAAAGCCATAAAAACAGAATGATCCTCTCCATGAGGGTTTTCAGCCGTTCCGGTCTTTCCGCAAATAACTATGTCTTTGTGTCTTACCCAGGTAGCCGTGCCTCCGGGATCGTTCACCGCCATTTTCATCCCGTTGATAACAACATCGAAATAACCTGTATCAATGGAAGCATAATGCGGTGAGGTGAACCTGGTGCTGATGGTATCAATTCCATCAATTTTTTTCACGACATGCGGCGTGTAATAATAACCTTTATTAGCGATCAAAGCTGCCAGGTTAGCAATTTGTAACGGAGTGGTAAGTACTTCACCCTGCCCGATAGCCATGGAAATGATTGTCAATGCTTTCCATCTTCCCTTGCCATAATAGCGATCGTAATAATCCGGCCTGGGAATGAACCCTCCTTTTTCATAAGGCAAATCAATGCCGAGTGGCTGGGTAAATCCCATAGATCTCAAATGATCCCTCCAGTTTTCATATGATCCCTCAACAGACTCAAAGTCAGGATCTTCGATTATCCTTCTGTATACGTTGCAAAAATAAGCATTGCATGAATGTTGAATGGCATGAAGGAGGTCCAGGGGTGATTCATGGGCGTGGCAGGCAACTTTTACTCCCCTTGCATAGTATCCGAGATCGCAGTAATAAGTAGTCCGGTTACTGATGACATTTTCCTGGAGGCCAATGAGGGCATTGACGGTTTTAAAAGTGCTTCCCGGCGGATACAATGCCTGAATAGCATGATTAAAAAGAGGTTCGAGGGTATCGTTCTTCAACATCAGATAATTCTCTTCTCTCATACGTCCTACCAGTAAAGAAGGATTATAGGCGGGCGTGGAAACATAAGCAAGGATCTCTCCTGTTGCCGGTTCAATTGCAACAATGCTCCCCTCATAGTTTCTCATCAATTGTTCTCCGTATTCCTGCAGGTCGGCATCGATCGTAATGGTAATATTCCTTCCGGGTTTAGCGTCAGTATCAAACCGGCCGTCTTTATACGATCCCTGTTCTCTGCCATGCACATCAATCAACTTATACTTCCTCCCTTTTTCACCTTTGAGGTACTCTTCATAAGAAGATTCTATCCCACTAACACCAATATAATCTCCCAGTTCATAATAGGGATTTTTCAGGATGATCCCCGAATCAACTTCTCCCACGTAACCCAGCAGATGGGCGGCAATTTCCCTGTCGTATTCTCTCAGCGTTCTTATACTAAAGTAAAAACCCGGGAATTTATATTGCTTTTCTTTCAGAATACCAAAAGTTTCGGATGGCAGTTGCTTTATGAACGGATTAAACCGTTCATTGGGATTACTTTTTACCCTTTTAATGGCATCCCTCAATACTTCAATATTGATTGAAAGAGTATTGCATAGTTCAACCGAATCAAATGCTTCCAGTTCATAGGGAGCTATCTTTAGATCGTATGATGGCAGATTGTGAGCGATCATTACTCCATTGCGATCATAGATCAATCCCCTTGCAGGATAGACAATCTCCATTCTTCGTGTGTTACTTTCTGCAGACAGCTTATAGTTGGAATTTACCACCTGAAGAAGAAACAGCCGGACAGTAAAGATCAACCCTACCAACAGAACAATCCCTCCTATTATATACTTTCTGTTGACGTACTGCTCCATAATTTATTTTCTGAAAACAAAAAACTGACTTATTACGATCAGGACAATGCTGAACAGAGAGCTTAAAATAACTCTCAGTAAGGTAGAGAAAAAATCATGGAATCTAAACATTTCTATATAGAAAAGCACCAGATGATGCGCTACAACAAGTAGTGAGACATACTTTACAAACCATGGTAATCCGTAATAAAACACACGCGGATAAGTACCTGATTCATAACCGTCCCGTGGAGCAAAGCTCGAAAGAATATAAGGCCTTATATAAGCAATAAAGACTGTTGCGGCCGTATGCATTCCAATGGTTTCGGTAAATATATCGATTGAGAGTCCGAGAAAAAATCCCAGCAAGAGGCAGATCCAAACCGGGGTTTCAAACGGCAGCAGAATGATAAAGAGAATATAGATATACGGATTCATATAACCGCTGAGCTCAATGTTATTGAACACCATTACCTGGACCATTACAAGCAGAATAAAACGAAGTATGTTTCGGCCGATAACTTTAATCATGTTCTATTTTCTCTTCCAGTTGAATTTGTTCTTCTCTCAGCAGATTCTTTACCACCAGTACATTGGTAAGGTTTTTAAAATTGGTCGACAGATCGACGGTGATATCATAAAAAATACCCTCTGATAATTCTGTTTTCTCTACAGTCCCGATCATTATTCCTTCAGGAAATATGGAAGAATGCCCGCTGGTTACGATCGTATCTCCTTTAAAAACTTCTACGTGCACCGGTATTTCCTTGAGTATTACTTTATCATATCTACTTCCCGGCCATTCAATGTAACCAAAATACCGGTTACGCTTTATCATGGCATTGGGAAAAAATTCTCTGTTCAACAACGAAATTACAACCGAATAATTATTTGTGGATTCTTTGATGACACCGACAATTCCGTCATCGCATATAACGGCCATCTCGGGTTCAATGCCATGTCTCTTTCCTTTATTCAGAGTAATGAAATTGTATTGTTTGTTTGTTGAATTATTAATAACCCTTGCCCCGATAAAATGAAACTTCCGGTCTGTTGCGCCGGTATCGGGATTGTATGTTGTGGTGGGATTAAAATAAGAACCGGGAAGCAGATTATACAACCTGACATTTTCCTCTCTCAATGCCTTATTTTCTTCAATGAGCGACAAATACTGGGAATAATTATCAAACTTTACTGTTAAACCTCCCAGAACTGCATGTCTTATGTTGAATAGTTTACTGCGGTGAAAACTGTTGTAATTAGCAATTAAGATAAAAGCTACGATCTCCAGAACCAGAAATAATATTGTAGAATGATACCGGTAAAGAAATCGTAAAAGATTTTTCATGAGTAACCCTCATTTTCAACGCAGCAGGAATGAAAACTTGTCCACATTTTTAAGTGCGATGCCGGTACCTCTGGCAATGGCATGCAGGGGATCTTCAGCGATATGAAACGGGATATTGATTTTATCTGTCAGTCGTTT
>JASFVU010000384.1:0-3915 GCA_050049665.1 Bacteroidales bacterium
TTAAAATTGAAAACAAACAGAAGTTCACCTCTGTCAAAGGCAAGTACCTGATCACCAACATGACTGAGAAGATGATTGCACCATGGATGTGCAAGAAGCTTGTATTGGTTGTTCAGGTTGATCATCTCCCGGTCAAAGTCGGCCAGAAAATGGTATCTCAGTTCCCGGTTATCAACAAGGCTCCATTGTCTTCTTGCATATTTGAACGACCAGTTGTTCCCCTCTCTTGGGAAGTCTATCCATTCGGGATGACCGAACTCATTTCCCATAAAATTCAGGTACCCGCCGCCTGATGTAGCAAACGTGATGAGTCTGATGAGTTTATGCAATGCCAGGCCACGGTCTATGATCAGGCTTTTCGAACCCTTATTCATGTGCCAGTACATTTCTTTGTCCAACAGACGGAAAATGATTGTTTTGTCTCCTACCAGTGCCTGGTCATGTGATTCGGCATAGGCAACGGTCTTTTCATGGGCCCTTTTGCTGGTGAGTTCATGGTATAGTTCCCCCACGTTCCATGTTTCATCGGAGCGTTCTTTGATGAGTTTGATCCAGTAATCGGGAATTCCCATGGCAAGGCGAAAGTCAAATCCGATGCCTCCCTTGTCAAAAGGCTCAGCAAGCCCGGGCATTCCGCTCATTTCTTCGGCAATGGTGATGGCCTGGGGATTTACCTCGTGAATAAGTTCATTGGCGAGGGTCAGGTATATGATGGCATCTCCGTCCTGACCTCCATCGAAATAGTAATCGTAACTTGAAAAACTGCGTTCCAGACCGTGATCGTAATACAGCATGCTGGTTACCCCGTCGAAACGGAAACCGTCGAACCTGTATTCTTCGAGCCAGAACCTGCAGTTCGATAACAGGAAGTGCATAACATGGTCTTTCCCGTAATCGAAACAAAGCGAATCCCAGGCAACATGCTCCCGTCTCGCTCCCGAATGAAAATATTGGGCAGGATCGCCGGCAAACATTCCCAAACCCTCGACCTCATTCTTCACAGCATGCGAATGAACCAGGTCCATGATTACGGCAATGCCCTGCTGATGGGCTTCATCGATAAGGGCTTTCAGATCCTCGGGAGTTCCGAAACGCGAAGAAGCGGCAAAGAAATTGGATACATGATAGCCGAACGAGCCATAGTAAGGATGCTCCTGGATGGCCATTAACTGGATGGTGTTGTAACCGGCTTTTACAATTCGGGGAAGTATGCGTTCCCGGAATTCATTGTAGGTTCCTACCTGTTCATTTTCGGTAGCCATACCAATATGGGTTTCATAGATCAGGAGGCAATCAATTTTTATGCCTTTTACCTCCGATTTCCACTTGTAGGGTTCCGGCATCCAGACCTGGGCATTGAAAATTTTAGAGGTTTCGTCCTGTATGCAACGCTTTGCATAGGAAGGGATACGAAATCCCTGTCCGTCCTCCCAATGCACCGACAGTTTATATTTTTGACCATGCTGTAGCGAAGGACCGGGAAGAAACAGTTCCCAGTTGCCTGCATCCAGCCGGGTGAACCGGAAGTTCTCAGTTTCTTTCCATTCGTTGCAGTCGCCTACCAGGTATATTTGTGTAGCATTAGGAGCCCATTCCCTGAGTATCCATCCGTCCTGTGTTTTGTGAAGGCCATAGTATAAAAATCCTGAAGCAAGGTTTTTCAGACTTCCTGAAGATTTAATGAATTCTTCTTTCCGTTTGAAAGCAGCTTCATACCTGAGTCTGATAATTTCCGAATAAGGCTCCAGCCATGGATCTTCCTGAACGATAATGGGTTTTTTCATATACGGATTTTGGAATTATTATAAAGATAATGATTAAATGAAACAAGATGATCATTGTAGAAGTTCAAATAAAAAAGCCGGCGAATTATTTCAGCCGGCTTCAATTTAAAGGGTAAAATAGTCCTATTTTTTCAATGCTGCTTTTGAGAAAATATACTCCGGAATTTCTTTGTCAAACTCAATATCAACAATAATAAATTCTGTTCCGGCTCCTTTTTTTAGCATATCCTTAAAAACCATTTTCTTCGGATACCAGCGACTACCGATCTTTGTGATATCAAAGAGTTCCATCCGTTTCAATAGCTGTCCGCTTTTTGCATACAATTCCTCTTTCAGGGGAATATAGCGGATTTTATCTACCCAAATTTTTCTGACCTGGTAATTCACTTCTGCTGTTTTTGCCTGTAATTCCACAATCCAGCAATCCCTTTCTTCCATGGTTTCCGAACCGATCACTACTGCGTCGTACTCTTCGAGCAGTTTTGAATTTTCCATCATATCCTCATAGGAAAGGTCGGAGCCCATTAAGGATTGGCGGAGCATGTGCCCGGATATCTGTATGGTCCTGTCGGAGCCGGGAGAATAGATCCATAGCTGATCTTCGAGTTTGAGCATTTTAGTTCCCTGTTCGCGGGGAGGGGAGAGGTATTCCGTAAACGCTTTTTCGTTGCCGATCCCCCAGGTTTTGGCTTCAATAGTTCGTGTTTGCCGTGCCCCATGGATTACCATTTTGGAAGTAGTAATGGTACTTTTGGCAGTCATGTTTTTATCAATTCTGTTCAGAATCTCCCTGCCTGTCGGTTCCTGCGCCCAGGTAATAACCGGGAGAAGGAGTAGTATAATGATTGTTTTTTTCATTGTTTTAACTTTTTACTTTCAACTTATGCTTTTTTTTCTTTTCCCTTCAATTTTCCAATTCCTTGAATAACTGTGCGGTTTTTCGTTTATATATGCCTATACCGGAAAGCATGGCCCCAAGTACTACGGAGAACAGACCGGGAATAAAACCCAGGTAGTAAGCCGGTGGAGTAATACTGGCCCTGAATATAGCTGGCATCATCATTTTGGAGTTTTTCATCATACTTCCTACATTGATACCTGCTTCTTGTATCCAGTAGGAAAAACCAAGCCCGATAAGTGTTCCGATAGTGGAACCGATAATCCCAATCAAAACAGCCTCACCGATCATGGAACGGTAGATATGTCCTTTCTCTTCGCCAATGGCAAGCCTGACGCTTATTTCGCCATACCTCCGCAGCCCGCCGATCAGGCCGGTATTCCAGAGTACAATGGACATGGCCAGTATGAATACGGTAATAATAATACCGATAAAACTGTCGATCATATCGAAAAATCCCGACAGCATGTTATCGTTTCTCAACCGGGTCATCACCGGTGAAAATTCATCATTCGGATCGGAATATTTTTCATTAAAAGTAGTTTCGACGTTCTGAGCAGCCACATCGTCATAGGTTGGCATATCCAGAAACCCCAGCAGTTCGCCGCAGGCATCGTTCATGTCCAGAGCATTTTGTATGCCGGTGATATCGGCAATCATACCGCTTCTGTCCATAATCTGCACACCGAATTCAATAGTTCCGGCTACCGTAAAATTCTGAATCGACATGCCGTTATACATGGTGGAAGTAATCAGTGTTACCTGATCGCCAGGCCCTACTTCCAGTTTTCCGGCGAATTCATCACTGATTAAAACTTCATCCGGCTTTTCCGGGAATCGTCCTTTTCTAAGCGCACCTTCCAGGTTTAGCCGTTCGATTTCTTTGGTGTTTTTGCTTATCAGGTCAGCAGCCATACCTGCAACTACTCCCTGTTTTTTGGTTTCCCCGTTTTCATCGGGGGCATCCAGTAAACCACCAAAATTGATTCGCGGAACAAATGTCATATCCGGATAATCTTTTTTAAGATCAGTCATAAGTTCGTTTACTCCGATCAGTGCCAGGTCATTGGGCATCTGATCTTTATTTTCGGCATACGCCCGTGTCATGATTTTTACATGCCCGGATGAATACTTAGCTGAAAATTCCACCGAGTCGGTCAGAACTCCGGTTATGTAACAGTATGCCAGCACGGTGAGCGAAACGCCTGCAGTAACTACCAGGATGGGCAGAAG
>JASFVU010000385.1:0-3903 GCA_050049665.1 Bacteroidales bacterium
CAGTATTCATGATCCTGATTTTATTGAACTTGATAAACTATCAGACCTTGTTGCTGACTTTGAAGAAAAAAACTTCCCGGTACCGAAACCTACCCTGCAGGAGGTAATTGAACTTCGTATGTTTGAAAGAAAGTTAAATCAGAAATCATTGGCGGAACTCTTGGGTACAAATACTGCACGTATTAGTGAATATATGAGAGGTAAGAGAGAGATAACAATGAAAATAGCCAAGGGTTTATATCATAAATTGAATATCGATCCGGATATAATTTTAGGTGCATAAAAATTTAGAGTAATTTAATTCATATTACAGAAGAGGTACTGAAGTGTCCCCCAAAACCAACGTTAATATGTATCAAAAGTCGATCACCCAGGCGATGCCTGCATTGAAAAGCAACTGTGTTTTTGTTCATAGAAACCGGAACTGAAAGTGGGTATGACGAGGTAAGTGGTGAAGTTGAACATAAATTGTCCGGCGCTGTAATACACGGGAAGCACAATATTTGCGGATGTGAACGTATAGGAAGCTTCAAAGTCCGATCCGTCATTTTCTTCGATCAGGCGGTAGAACGTTTCTTTGGTCTCCTCCAGCCCGTTAAGCCGGATACCGGCCAATACGGCAACAAGGCTTCCGGGATATTCCTTATAGCCCCAGGTGATAAATTCCTCCCTGTTCCAGGAATCATAAATGAATTTATTATAGTAATTTTCGTCACTCAGGTTCAGGTCAAATTCCAGTTGAATACTTAACAAAGAATTCCTGAATACCACATTGTCAAAGTAAAATCCCAGTGCATTCTGAAGCGACAGATAGAACATGTTCTTATTTCCGAAAAGAAAGCTGGTACCCAGTCCGCCTAAATAGACGTTCCTGTTGTAATAAATATTCAGTTGCGCAATATCTGAGAATACCGACAGGAACGTGTTGGCAGATCTGCTGTATTCCATGTGGGTGTAAGACGGATAAATGGTAAGATCTTCGGTCGGACTGAATGCATAGCCTGCCATGAGATCCGTTTCAACTGCGGTTTTTGTGAGGCTTGTATCTGCGTTTCCGGTGAATACGGTTTGTACGGAAACATCGAAATTGTATTTTGAAAAGAAGCCTATCGCGGCATTGTAACTCGGTTGTTTGACCTGATCGTTGATTAAACCGAATGTGTTGGTCCGGGTTGAATAATCGAAAGAAAGAAAAAGTGAATTGAAGTTCTCCGGCATCGCCGGATCCGGTTCTTTTTTCTTCACATTGGTCTGGGCGGCACATAAACCGGTAGAGATCAATATAATACCAAAAACGATTTTCAATATTTTGTCAGTCATTGCTCCAAACTCAACAGGAAGTATTTACCTTCATCCGGTATAAATCGTTAAAATTATCTGAAATATATTTATAACCGGATTCGTTAGCTTATTTGTAAATTCACTTAATTTGTTGTCAGGTAAAAGAAAAGAAGCATATAAAAATACCATGAATTTTCACAATCTGAAAAACAAAATTGCATTTGTGTCAGGTTTTTTGATGATACTTATGCTGAACGGAGTTTACGCACAAATGGAATATCCGGGGATCCCGGAGGGAATACATCATATGGATAAGGCGCAGATAGCATTTACCGTGCTTCCTTCTGCCGGTACTTTGTTTGATCAGTATCTGGCAGAAAGTAATCAGGGCGCTTTATACAAAAAAGATGTTTTTGCCGGTGCGGTTTCGCTGCATATTTCTCCTTCCACCCATGGAAACTGGCACTCAGCCGGTGAATACCGGATCTGGCAGTTGGGCATTACATCCGGACAGGCGAGTTCCATCAATCTGATCTTTGATCCGTTTCATTTGCTTCCCGGCAGCAAACTGTTTATTTATTCCCCTGATATGAAGTCGGTTTACGGGGCATATACATTCAGGAATAACAAGAGCAACAAGGTCCTGGCGATATCTCCCCTGATGAATGACAGCCTTATCATAGAATTGCAGGTACTGAAAAATGCGGAAGGATTCGGAGGATTAACGCTTGCAAAAGCTGGTGTGGGATTTCCGGGGGAGAGTGGTTTCAAAGATACGGAAGACCGGTATTACGGCTGGTCTGCCGACTGCCATACAGATGTGAACTGTGAAATATCGGAAGCGGTTCAGAGACAGAAATATGCGGTTTGCCGGATTATTTTCAACGGAACAACAAGATGTACGGGAACACTGATGAACAATACTTCCGTGGACGGACGGCCCTTTGTCCTGACTGCCGGGCACTGCATTATGGACAACAGTGATGCCGGATCAGCCATCTATTTCTTTGATTATGAAAGCCCTTATTGCGATGGGCCGGACGGCAGCCCCCTTTCGATATCCGGGAGCGATCTGCTGAGCAGGGGATACATCGGTGATGAGGGACTTGATTTTTCCCTGGTAAGAATGTCGGAGAGGCCTCCGGCCGACTATTATCCGCTATATGCGGGATGGGACACAAGGGAACTGGCCTTCGACAGCGTTTATACCATGCATCATCCCGAAGGGGATGTAAAAAAAATATCTGTTTATAACGACCAGTTGCAGACCGGCACATTTCCTCCTTTTAATAGTTATACACACTGGCTTGTTCCGAAGTATGACCTGGGTTCCACGGAGACCGGATCTTCGGGGGCAGCACTTTTCAATTCGCAAAACAGAGTTGTCGGCACTTTATCGGGAGGGAACGTCGTCTGTACGGAATACATCAATGATCTCTACCAGAAGTTCAGCAGAAGCTGGGACGAATACCCCGATGACAGCCAGCAGTTGAAAGAATGGCTCGATCCTCTGAATTCCGGGAGTCAGTACCTGGATGCTTATGCCCTTGTGGATCCCCTGTTCTCAGTCAGTGAATTGTTTTCGAATGCGGAACCCGGGGAAACGTTCTCCGCTCAGGCATGCAGTACAGGCTGGGGTTACATATCGGGACATAATCACCTTCAAAACAGTGAATACGCTGAACATTTCGAAATGAACGGGACAAAGTATCTCTATGCACTGTATATGGACGTTGCTAAAAGGCACTTCAGTGCACCGGATTCAAAAATAAAGATCAAAGTCTGGAGTGGCAGTAACTATCCCGGTGATTTACTCTATGAAAAAGACCTTTATTATTTTGAGCTTCTTGAGGGACAGGAAAATTTCATAAGACTGGATTCCATTATCCATGTCGACAGAGAGTTTTATATCGGGTATGAGATATTTTACCGGACTCCGGCAGACACCTTTGCCGTTTATACCACTGCCAGCAGCAGTCCTGAAAAAATAAACTCGGCCTTTTACCGGGGAAATGAAGGCTGGTTGCCCCTGACCGACGGAGAAAACAGTTATATAACATCCTTGTCCCTCAGGCCTGTGGTAATGAACTATTTTCCTCACAACAAACTATACCCCCGGGGTTTTCCTGTGGATGAGGTAACTCTGTACCCGAATCCGACGTATGGGGACATGCAGGTCCTGTTTGAGTCAGCACCCTCCGAAATAGTTGAGATGCAGGTATTTGACCTGACAGGAAGACTTGTCCTTGAAGCCACGGAATATTCTCCCGAACCCAACTTCATTTTAAACACAAACAATCTGAGCACAGGTTCGTACATATTGAAGATCGCAAACGGTGATATGAACATTACATTGAATTTTGTTAAACTTTGATCCTTTGATTTTTGTGTTTTAAATCTTAATTGTTGTAAATTAATTGGGAGTAAAATTGTTTTATTATGCATAATTTATTGACAGGATGCATTCGTTTCATATTTTTTGGTGCATTGTTGTTTGGTTTTTCGGCTTATCCTGTATTTGCACAGGACAGGGCATTACAGATTATCGGAACGGTTGAAAGTAATATGAATCCCCTGCCCGGGGCAAAGGTGAACCTTATCAAAGACGGCAAGAGCGCGGAT
>JASFVU010000386.1:0-3895 GCA_050049665.1 Bacteroidales bacterium
AGGGTTTGTCCTAACCGTGGTTCGATATCTTTTGGTGATCTTTTCAGCAGGTTGCTCAAAAAGAAGTTGAAATTTAAATTATCATATCCGAGTTTGTAGGCCAGGGTGTCCGTGAGATAATATTCATGATGATAATTGTAGCTGATACCCGGTTGTAAGAATCTGTTAAATTTATTTCTGGTCAGATCCAAAGGGAGGTAACACCTTATTCGGAAGCTTTTGTAATATGCCGGGTCATTCGGAAGAGGTGTGCTTTCATAACCGTTGTTATACGATGGTCTGCCTGAGAACAAAGCGCTCAACTCAAATACCGGATAAAACCGTTCAATCGTCAGTGATGGCTTAACGTAATGTGTTTGATCTTTATAATAATAACTAATACTTGAAGTGATAGTACTTAACTTATTCTGAGAAAATATAGTAACGCCAGGATATATTTCCGGATTCAGAGACAGGAAATCATTCACATCGAAGTAAAACGGTGTCCAGCTGTGCAGATAAAAACTATGCAGCAAACGGTTGTATTTTGCGGTGTCGTAGGTAACGGAGGGAATAGGGTCTTTCTGAATGTTGATTCCGGTTTGTCCGGAAAGATGATCAGCCCAGGAGTAGTGATATTTTTTAATGGTATCTGCACTTTCCCATATGGAAGCATCCAATTCCAGTCTGACAGGCCTGTATCCGTTCAGGGAATAGTCGGAGTAATACAACACGTTGTTTTTTGCATACGGGTAATCAGCACCGTATTTTGATGAAGTAATTTTAAACATTTTACCGGAAACCAAATCAATTGCATAGATGTTCCTTGATATTTCCGGGTCGTAGGTAAAATAAAGTATATTGTCCGATGCATGCAGACGTGTAATATTGATCAGTCCGGAACTGAATAATACTTTACGCTCTCCTGTCCTGATATCAATTTGTTCGATCTGTTTATTGTTATTATGCATTGATATGAATGCCAGCATATCCTCACTCAGCCAGACAGGATGATAGATACAGATGCCTTCCCCGGCCATGATCTCGTCTTTTATTTCACCATTAAAACTATCCAGGATAACAATGGAATACCGGTTGAGTCTGTCTGTTTTTATACAGGCTATTTTATTGTCGGAAGGGGAAAGGGAAGGACTGAAATACCGGCTTCTTGTCGTAAGCTGTTTTTCATTTCCCGTAGCCAGTTCCAGAAGTTTTATGACTGAATAATTTTTCTGTTCCCACCTTGCATCAGGAAGATATTCCTCCCATACAACGTATTTTTCACCGGCACTAACGGGAGTATTCCGGTATCTTCCGGGTGTATGAATAACAACATCATCCGAGGAATCTTTCAGGAAGACAAACCGGGTAATATCATCAATGCCGGTTCTTACCGCAAAAATTCCATACGGTGTCGGTTGTACATAACGATAGTTTGTGTAATGTTTTGTTTCCGGTAATCCGATCCTGTCGGGAATTCCGGAAGCATTTTGTATCGATTCTGTTTTCCACACTTTTCTGAGCGAATCGAACGCATTGTGATACAGATCTGTTTTTGACCCGGCACCGTTTTGTTTCAGGGCAAAATAAAAAGGGGCTCCCAGATAAGGCCTTTTACCCACCTTGTCAATAGTCTTTCCCGGTATGGCAGTATTGTATTTCAATTTGGCATAACTGACCATGTGGTATCCGTATTTGTAGTGATTCGGAATAAAGTATTTATAACTCCCCAGATAAGATTGATCATACGAATACCTTTTTTCTTTTTCCAGTTCGATGGTCCGTAATTCCATGGTAAAATCGGCAGAGCGGCCTCTGCCGGTTGAAGAGAATGCTGTTTCATTTACTACTGCATCTCCTTCCAGGAACCAGAAAGGCAGGTAAGCGGCAACCAGCCCGGTAGCCATTTCACCAAACAGGATATTAAGTACCCTGGTTAGTCCCTGTTCAAGGTTATCCAATTGTACAACATGCCTGTATTCATGTAGGGCAAGCTGCTCAAGCCAGTCCTGAACATAACTGTCTCCCGGAGGTGTTGTTACCCATTCAACTCTCCTGGGAGCCCAGGCTACATAGCCGTTTGAGTTCACAGACTGGTTGTACAGAATAACAGAGATCTTTTTTGGTGTTCCGGGAAAGTCTTCGGCACTGAATTCATAAACATATTCCAGAAGATTTGCTGCTCTGTTCGCTTCTTTGCCGAACCCTTCGGGATAAATGAGTTGAAAGTGGTCTGTTTTTATCTGCATCCATCGGACCGAAGCAGGGGCCTGGCCTGTATTGTAAAACTGGGCCGGCAGGTTAAGCCGGATCAGTAAAAAAATAATGGAAAAGGGGAATAGTCTGTATATGATTTTCACTGAAAATGAATTTTACTCACATTTATTATTTCTGTTACCACGAATTTGCTGACTCACAAATCGAATATCTTTAATAGTATAAAATGCATTTGGGTTGTGTTTCTGGATGATTTGAACAATATCCCGGATGTTTTTCCTTTTCACGATGGAATATAAGACACCCACTTTGCTGCTACTGCCTTCAGCCTGAATGGAGATTACTCTATTGTTGAATAATTCCATGTTTTGTCAACTTTCCGAAAAGTTAGAAAATTCCCGTGAAAAAATGATTAAACAGTCTTTAATTTCCATTTGCCTCTCAGGAATACCAGAATACCAAAGATTGCGAGAAGAGTTTCTGAGATGAGTATTGCATAAAATACACCTTCTTCTTTCATACCTGCATTTTTTGCCAGATAGTAAGCCAAAGGGATCTCGATCAGCCAGAAAGAAATAAAATTCAGAATGGTTGGTGTGTAGGTATCTCCTGCTCCGTTAAAAGCCTGGGAGACGATCATTCCGAAACCATAGAATACCATACCATAACCCATGATCTGGAGACAGGCAATGGCCACTTCGTACGATTTGCCGGCATCACTGAAAAGCATGATGAAGTATTGAGGAAAAAGTACAAAGCCGAACATAGTGATCAACATATACACACTTGTTACCAGGGAGGTATACCATACCGATCGTTCGGCCCTTCCGGGATCTTTGGCTCCCAGGTTCTGGCCGACAAGGGTAGAAGCTGCATTGCTGAAGCCCCAGGCAGGAAGCAGGAAGAACACAAATACCCGAATGGCAATGGTATATCCGGCAATAACTTCACTTTTATAGGAGGCAAGGATACGGTACAAAATAACCCAGCAGGAGGTTGCAATCAGGTATTGCAGCACACCTCCTCCCGAAAGGTAAAGTACTTTGAACATGACTCTGACACGTAAAAGGAAATCCGATATTTTCAGGGTTATTCTGGATTTGTGCGAAAACAGCAGATAAAACTGGTAAAATACGGCGATCCCGCGTCCTGTATTAGTAGCAACGGCAGCTCCTGTAACTCCGAGTTCCGGGAAAGGTCCCAGGCCGAATATCAGGCAGGGATCAAGAACGATGTTTATGGCATTGGCGATCAGCAATACCCTCATGGAGAGTGCCGGGGCTCCGGCACTTCTGAAGATCGCATTGTTGATGAAAAGGAGCATGATCACAAAATTTCCGCCCAGCATGATCCTGGTAAATGAAGTCCCGATATCGATCACTTTTTGTTCCGCATTCATCAGGTCAAGTATCCTTGCCGCATAAAGGATTCCCGGCACAGAGATGATTGCTGAAATAAGGATGCCAAGCAAAATAGCCTGTGAAGCGGCTACGGAAGCATCCCTATCACGCTTTTCCCCGACACGACGGGCAACAATACCCGTTGTGGCCATAGCAAGACCAATCCCGATAGCGTACACAATGGTCATTAGCGACTCGGTAAGCCCGACAACGGAAATGGCTTCATGGCCAAGTTTTGAAACAAAATAAATATCAAGAATGGCAAAGAGTGATTCCATAAGCATTTCAGCAACCATAGG
>JASFVU010000387.1:0-3886 GCA_050049665.1 Bacteroidales bacterium
TCAAATGACATTCAGCTCTCAACTGAAACAGATGCTGTGACAAAAGAAGATACGGCGAAAAAGTATGCAGCCTGGGGATGGAATGTTATGACAATTAACGGGAATGACAAGGAGGAAATCAGAAAGGCATTGAAGTCGGTACAAAATGAAAAGGACCGGCCTACGCTGATCATTGGAAAGACCATCATGGGGAAAGGAGCTGTTACCGAAGGCGGGAAGTCTTTTGAAAAGCAATCTTCCACCCACGGCATGCCCCTTAGTGCAGCCGGAGCTTCATTTGAGAAGACAATAGAAAATCTGGGAGGCGATCCGGATAATCCGTTTACGATATTTCCGGAGGTGAAGGAACATTGGGAAAGGATAAGTAAGGAAAAGATCCTTGCAGCAGATAAGAAAAAAGAAATTCAGAAGCAATGGGAATCAGAGAATCCGGAATTAGCGGCAAAACTTGCCGGCTTTTATTCGGGTAAAATTCCTTCCATCGATTTCAGGTCGATTGAACAGAAACAGAACATTGCCACACGTGGTGCCTCGGGAGCGGTTCTCGCCCACTTTGCAAAGCATATTGAAAACATGATCGTAGCATCGGCTGATTTGTCTAACAGTGATAAAACAGATGGATTCCTGAAAAATACGAAGCAGTTTAAAAAAGGAGATTTCACCGGGGCATTTTTGCAGGCAGGGGTTTCAGAATTAACCATGGCAGGTCTGGCAAATGGTATGGCTTTGCATGGCGGAGTTATTCCGGTCTGTGCCACTTTCTTTGTTTTTTCGGATTACATGAAGCCGGCGGTCCGGATAGCAGCCTTAATGGAGTTACCGGTAAAATATGTCTGGACGCATGACGCATTCAGAGTAGGAGAGGACGGTCCTACCCATCAGCCGGTTGAGCAGGAGGCTCAGATCAGGTTGCTGGAAAACCTGAAAAATCATTCGAAAAAAAGAAGCATACTGGTATTGCGTCCGGCCGATGCCATTGAAACAACCGTGGCATGGAAAATGGCGCTGGAAAACGACCATGCCCCGACTGCACTATTATTATCGCGACAGAATATACCTGATCTTCCTGCAAAAGCAGACAGGTATGAAGAAGCCTTGCAGGCAGAAAAAGGAGGTTACATAGTACAAAAAGCAGATGGTGAGGCTGATGTCATTTTGGTCGGAAATGGATCCGAAGTGGCCACTCTTGTAGCAGGTGCGGGATTGTTAAAAGAAAAGAAAAATATTAGTGCACAGGTGGTTTCGGTAATATCCGAAGGATTGTTCAGGGAACAGAGCCGGGAATATCAGAACAGTGTGATCCCACAGGACAAGCCTGTTCTCGGACTGACGGCAGGGTTGCCTGTTACATTACGGGGATTGGTAGGAGATAAAGGGAAAGTCATTGGCCTGGAAAGTTTTGGATTTTCGGCGCCTGCGAAAGTACTGGATGAAAAACTCGGCTATACGGCTGAGAATGTGTTCAACCAGACCTTATCATTTCTTAATAAAGAATAAATTACAGCATAACAATAAAAAAGGCTCCTGATGGAGCCTTTTTTTATCTTAATCCGCTTTGAATAATGGTTTTATTCGAGTGAACTTATCCCCCAGAGAAGTGAGATCCTTTCCTGTGGTGCAAGAACAATCAGTCCTTTTTCATTATTGAAAGCATTCGGAGCACACGTCATTGGCTCAAAGGCTATTGCATTCCTGGTCGGAGGAGTATATACCTGTAAGTAATTGTACCGGTTAATCCCTGTTTGCTGCCAGACTTTATATCTGATTTTATCCTTTTTATTTTCAACAATGATTTCGGCCAGTTCATTTTCGGTATTCAACAGAAAGCAGTTGTCCAGTTTTGTATCTTTTAAAAGAGACAAAGCGTTGAATTTCCTGTATTCCTTTGAGATACCTGTGGGTATGCCCTTATCATTTACCTCCAGCACTTCTTTCGAAGGAAACTGAATGTACAGCTCGTCAACAGGCGCATCTCCGGCAATGAAATAGGGATGCCAGCCATGACCGACAGGCATTGAACCGTCGGACAGATTGGAGATCTTTGTTGTGCATGTGAATTGGTTTACTTCGTTCCACCTGTAATCGATATCGATCATGTTTTCAAACGGATAACCCGGAACCTTTTCCGTAGAGATATACCTTATCACCATGGCACAACCGATATCACCATCCTCTTTCAGTATAATATCAAAAGGCTTGTCAAATACAAACCCGTGAATGGCGTTGTTTTCCTGGGGGAAATTACAGTCTATTTCAAAGATTTGTCCTTTGTAATTGTATTTGCCACCTTCAAGACGATTAGGAAAAGGGAACAGGTTGCTCCCTTTAAAAGAAGATAACAGATTCTTCTCGGCTTCCGCATAGTTTTTATAACCGTCAATAACATGTACAAGCCTGCCCTCCTGTCTCAACACCAGATCATTGATCGCACCTCCCAGTTCCGGAATTACCGAAACGTATTCCCCTGTTTTATCGTCTTTCAGGTGATACAGGGAATACGGTCCGAATTTTTCTCCCGTTATGTAGAACCTACTGTTCATTCCTGTGAATTATTCTTCCTAAATGTATTGATTGATTATGCTTTCGAGCAATTCCTGTTTTCCGCTGATCACTTTGGGTTCTCCGGCCTTAAGTGCGTATTTCCTGAGCTCTTCAAGCCCAAGTTTGCCTTCTTCAAAAGCCTTTCCCTGACCACTGTCAAAGGATGCATAACGTTCCTTGCGGATTTTCAGGTAATCACTTTTTCCCAGCACATCATCAGTGACCAGAAGTGCTCTTGCAAAAGCATCCATACCTGCAATATGAGCGATAAAAAGATCTTCATTATCGGTAGAGTTCCTTCTTCTCTTGGCGTCGAAATTAACGCCGCCCGTTGTGAAACCGCCAGCAGGCAATATAACGAGCAATGCTTCCACAAGTTCATAGATATTAATAGGGAACTGATCGGTATCCCACCCGTTCTGGTAGTCGCCTCTGTTGGCATCAATGGAACCCAGCAGTCCTGCATCGGCAGCTGCCTGAAGTTCATGCTGGAAAGTATGTCCGGCCAATGTAGCGTGGTTTACTTCAATATTCAGTTTGAAATCTTTGTCAAGCCCGTAATGACGAAGGAATCCGATGACTGTCTCGGTATCAAAATCATATTGATGCTTGGTCGGTTCCATGGGTTTAGGCTCAATGAGGAAAGTCCCTTTAAACCCATTGGCACGAGCGTAATCACGTGCTTTTGTAAGCATCATGGCAAGGTGTTCTTTCTCTCGCTTCATATCCGTATTCAGTAAGGACATATACCCTTCACGGCCACCCCAGAAAACATAATTTTCACCACCCAGTGCAATGGTCGCATCAATCGCTCTTTTGATCTGGGTTGCTGCATTTGTCAGAACGGTAAAGTCCGGGTTTGTGGCGGCACCGTTCATATAGCGGGAATTACCAAAAACGTTGGCCGTTCCCCATAAAAGTTTAACACCGGAATCGGCTTGTTTCTGTTTGGCATAATCGATCATCGCCTGAACATTTTTATCCGATTCCTCAATGCTGTCTCCTTCATCTACCAGGTCGAAATCATGGAAACAATAAAAAGGAGTGCCGAGCTTGGTAATAAACTCAAATGCAGCATCCATTTTGTTTTTCCCTTTAGTTATTGCGTCCTTTCCCTGGTCCCATGCATAATCATGTGTAGAACCTCCGAAAGGGTCGTTTCCGTCTCCGCAGAAAGAATGCCAGTAGGCTATTGCAAATCTGAATAATTCCTTCATGGTTTTTCCTCCAACGATCTTGTTTTCATCATACCATTTAAACGCCAACGGATTCTTAGAATCTCTGCCTTCATACGAGATTTTCCCTATTCCCGGAAAATACTCCTTCTTACCTGTCAATACATTCA
>JASFVU010000019.1:0-12094 GCA_050049665.1 Bacteroidales bacterium
TTTATTTTTCAGTTGACGGTGGACCTTACAAACCTTACGAAGGTCCGATATCAATCGATCAGGAAAAAGAATATTTGCTTAAGTATTATTCGGTAGATCATGTAGGAAACGTTGAAAGTGTTCATGAACGCACGATTGTTTTGGATAAAACCGCACCGGTTTCAAAGGTGGAGATCGATAAGGACCGCTATGAGAATATTATTTCAGGGCGTTCAAAAATTACATTGAGCAGTAATGACAAGGTAAGCGGGACAAAAAGCATTTTTTATGCAATAGATGACGGAAGTGAAAAAGAATACAAAACTCCCATTTTAGCTGCTTACCTTAGTCAGGATGAACACAAAATAGCATTTTATGCTGTTGATGAAGTTGGCAACAAAGAGGAAATACAAACATTTATATTTTACGTGGATAAGACTCCGCCAACTATTATTGAGGAGATCATGGGGAAAAGTTTTTTTTCAGGCGGCAAGGAATTTTCCTCGGGCAAAACCAGGCTTAAACTTACATCATTCGACAACAAAGCAGGAGTCAGGGAAGTACGTTATTCTGTTAATGAGGGGGAGTATGAATTGTACGACAAACCCGTATTCCTTACCCAGGCTTCAGGAGTGCTGCGAATTAAATCGTATGCCGTTGACTACGTGAACAATCGTTCCAGCAGTCAGACGGCAAACGAAAAAACCACCATTCCGTACATTGACCTGACCGGACCTCAGTTGAGTCATGTATTCAATGGTCCCCGGTTTAAAACACGGGATACTCTTTTTATCAGTAGTAAAACACAAGTTTCTCTGAAAGGTGCGGATTCGGAATCAGGATTGAACAGGATAGAATATACGTTAAACGGAGGAAATCCACTTGAATATTCAGATGCATTCCGGATTGATCATGAAGGTTATTCTGAAGTTAACTATATGGGTTTCGATAACGTTGATAATACCAGTTCCGCTTCTTTCGGTATAAAGGTTGATAATACCGGTCCGTCCATTTCATATACTTTTGGAGCTTCTCCATTGGGAAGCAGTGATGGCCTTGATATCTATCCGGATCATACGGTTTTATTTGTTGCTGCTACGGATGACGTAGTCGGTTTTAAAAGCATGAACTACAGATTGAATAACGATCCGCCCAGGGAGTATGATGGCATGATCACAAAGCTTCCCGATGGAAAGAACAAAGTGATCATTACCGCTTTCGATCATCTTGGAAATACACAGCAATCGGAAATAAATTTTATCATTAACTGAGATGGTTAAGCACATTGAATCGCCAACCATTTTAAAGGCTGCCGGCAATAAATCAAAAGAGATCAGGGAATATATCGGACGTGTTAATTCTTCAACAAATGAGGTCAGTATTGCTCATATGATTAGTCCGGAAGGCTGGGAAGAACCGGGACAAATCCCTGAATTTGATGAATATACTGTGGTATTAAAAGGAGTCCTGCAAGTCGAAACCAGTGAGGGAACATACCGTGTAAAAGAAGGAGAGGCGGTCATTACATCAAAAGGGAAGTGGGTGCGATACAGTACACCTTATGCATCGGGAGCGGAATACATTGCAGTTTGTCTTCCGGCATTTTCTCCGGAAACAGTTCACCGCGAAGAGACCCCTGAATAACGAATTCCAAATCACAATATTCAAAGGCCTGTTTAATCGTGTAATCGTTGAAATTGATGAATTGATTAATCGGTAAACTGAATTAAATGAAATATACGATTAGCTTATCAGAATCTTCATTTCACCGGTTAATCGATTATTCAGTTAATCTTTAAAAGCAATTGGCTTTTGGCTATTTGAGTGAGGGGGTTTTTCAAAAAAAAATCCCTTCTCCGGGATCAAAGAAGGGATCGTAATAGTCTGTTTATGATGATTTTACATCATGCCGCCCATTCCAGGGGCGCCTCCGCCCATAGGAGGCATCGGGGGTGTTTCTTCAGGCAGTTCCGATACAACACATTCCGTGGTCAGGAACATACCGGCAATGGAAGCTGCATTTTCAAGTGCAATGCGGGCAACCTTTGTAGGATCTATAACACCTGCTTTCAGAAGATGGTCATACTTATCTTCGTTTGCATTGTATCCGAAATCATCCTTGCTTTCTTTGATTTTCTGAACAACAACAGATCCGTCAAGGCCGGCGTTTTCCACGATCTGCCTCAATGGCTCTTCAAGTGCACGTTTTACAATTTGAATTCCTGTTTCCTGATCTTCATTTTTGCCTTTCAGGTTTTCGAGTGTCTGGATAGACCTTATATAAGAGACTCCGCCACCGGGAATAATACCTTCTTCGACAGCCGCACGTGTAGAGCTTAAAGCGTCTTCAACACGGTCTTTTTTCTCCTTCATTTCAACTTCAGAAGCAGCACCCACATAAAGTACGGCAACTCCGCCGGCCAGTTTTGCCAGTCTCTCCTGGAGTTTTTCCTTATCATAATCAGAAGTAGTCCCTTCAATCTGGGTTTTAATTTGTTTGATCCTTGAGTCGATGTTCTTTTTATCTCCGGCACCATTTACAATGGTTGTATTTTCCTTGTCAATGGTGATTTTTTCACAAGAGCCAAGCATGTCCAGTGTTGCTCCCTCAAGGGTAAGGCCTTTTTCCTCAGAAATTACAACCCCACCTGTAAGAATGGCAATATCTTCCAGCATTTCTTTTCTTCTGTCTCCGAACCCGGGCGCTTTTACAGCAGCAATCTTCAATGATCCGCGCAACTTGTTAACCACTAAAGTAGCCAGTGCTTCGCCATCGATATCTTCAGCGATGATCAGCAACGGGCTTCCCGATTGAGCAACCGGTTCAAGTACGGGAAGGAGATCTTTCATGGTTGAGATCTTTTTGTCGTGCAGAAGAATTTTCGGACTTTCGAGTACGGCTTCCATTTTATCTGCATCCGTAACAAAATACGGCGAAATATAACCGCGGTCGAACTGCATCCCCTCAACGACTTCGACAGTTGTTTCCGTCCCCTTGGCTTCTTCAACCGTAATAACTCCTTCTTTTTTGACTTTCTGCATTGCTTCAGCGATCAGATTTCCTATCTCTTCATCATTGTTCGCTGAAATTGCTGCAACCTGCTTGATCTTTTCACTGTCTTCTCCAACTTCCTGTGACTGGCTTTTGAGGTTTTTGATTACAGCAGTAACTGCTTTGTCAATGCCACGTTTCAGGTCCATGGGATTGGCCCCTGCGGTAACGTTCTTAAGTCCAACTGTTACTATAGCCTGGGCCAGTACGGTAGCGGTAGTCGTTCCGTCTCCGGCATCATCGGCAGTTTTTGAGGCAACTTCCTTAACGAGTTGTGCGCCGATGTTTTCAAAATGATCTTCAAGTTCAACTTCTTTTGCAACACTTACTCCGTCTTTTGTGACTCCCGGAGCCCCAAATTTCTTTTCAAGAATTACATTCCGGCCTTTTGGCCCGAGTGTGACTTTCACTGCATTGGCAAGCTGATCCATTCCTTTTTTTAACAGATCGCGAGCTTCAATATCAAATTTAATTTCTTTAGCCATATTACTTGTTTTTTACTGATTACATTTAAATGATTACACAATTGCAAGAATATCAGACTGCCTCATGATAAGATAATCCTTACCATCAATGGTAAGTTCGGTTCCTGAATATTTTCCGTACAGAACGGTATCACCAACTTTCACTTCCATGGTTTCATCTTTTGTACCGGCTCCTGCAGCAATAACAGTTCCTTTCTGAGGTTTTTCTTTAGCAGAATCAGGAATAATGAGACCACTGGCTGTTTTTTCTTCAGCTGCCTGCGGTTCAACAACGACCCTGTCGGCCAAAGGTTTGATCTTTTTTACTGACATGTTCATATTTTTTATAAGTTAAACATTCGGGTATAAACTCAGCATGGCGAATTGCATATTCTGTGCCAATTCATAATTCTGTTGTTTTTAGCAATTTATCAGGACATTATTGCATATTTTTTTTTGCATAATTATGCAAAATGCCATTGAGTATTCATATAATAAAAAGATTATCAATTAGTTAATCAAATGAGATATTTTTCAAAAAATATAAAAAAAGTGTCAGCAAGCTGACACTCTGGCATTTTTGAACGGATTAAATCAATCCTTTATTCATTTCCTTCATCCTCCGGCAAGCCGGCTGGTATAGACGGCAGCGATTGATCAGCAGGCAATTCAACCTGATCTTCCAGACGTGATTTTGTTTCACGGGGTTTTTCAATGGCCCAACTGGCGAGGATACATAATGCCAGTAAGACAGTAGCCAGTGTCCAGGTGGCTTTTTCAAGAAAATCAGTTGTACGCCGTACACCCATAACCTGATTTGATCCGCCAAATGAAGATGATAGTCCGCCTCCTTTTGAATTCTGGACCAATACGACCATCATTAACAGAACACAAACTATAATGATTAACACAGAGATTAAACCAAACATGGCTGATGAGTTTATGAATTTTTAATAAGTTTCTTAATTTCTGAAATTTGACCCGCAAAGTAAGCACTTTTTTCCGGATATTTCAAGCTTAATTTTTCGTAGGCGAATATGGCTTTTGCATAATGTCCCTGCTTAATGTATATCTGGGCAAGTGTATCGGTAAAAAAACTTTCATGTTCTTTAACGCTGTTTTCAGAAATATCATCATTCGCGGCATTCTCCTTTCTCGGTACTATTTTCGGATTGGATTCAATAAATTTATCGATCAGCGTCCCGTTTGACTCTTTGTCATGTTTTCGGATCTTATCCTGCGATGGTTCAGCCTGAGAGGTCCCTGTTTTTATATCTTCCTCCCGGTCATCTTCATTGATAAGGCTTAACCTTTTATCAATTGCTTCTAACCAGGAGGTAAAAGGATAGGATCCGGTTGCTGCTGAAGGATCGGTACTTTCCCGGCTACTTTCAGACGGGCTTGCAGAAGGTCTTTCGTCTGTTTTCTGTTCCAAATCTACGGATGATTCCCGGCTTATCTCGATGAGCTCGGAATCTGCAGGGATGGATTCTGTAACAATCTCCGAATCTGTAAGATCTTCTGTTTCCGTTTCCCCGGTCCTGACATCAAGCTCAAATATTTCATTTCCGTCTGAAAAAGATTGTTTCGGAGGGTTGTTAAGCGAGTATGTCTTGTCATCCAATTCTATTCCGGCCCCGTATTCTTTCCTGACATCAATAGCCAGACCGGGGATAAGCTCTATCTCTGCTTCAGGGATGGTGTCGTAAATATTTAATTGTTCATTCAGCGTGCTGGATATATTTTCTTTCAGGGTATCTTTTATTTCTTTTTCCACATGATTACCGGCCCCGTAAATGTTTTTACGCTCAGTTTTTTTTGCGGGGACGGGGAACTTGTGCAACAAATAATACAGAATTTTACGGTCAGATACATAAGTAGCTGTCAGGTGCAACTCATTTTCGTCTACTTTTGAGTTCACATTCTGCACATTCTTTATATGTAATAATCTGGCAGTCTGGAAAAAGGGGTATTTTTCGATCGTTTCATTCAGCCCTTTCAGGCTTTCCTGATCCAATCTTTCGGGTTTCTGTATGTAAGTACTCAGATTTTTTAGCATGAATCAATGTTATGAATTCTCAGGGTAGAACCCTGAACCCAAAATTCCGATACAGAGCATCGGGTATTAAACCACATAATGCCGATACGCTTCGCTATCGGGATTCGTTCAACTAACAAATTTCAATGCACTCTCCCGCCTTTTGCGGGACAGGCTGTTTCTGAAATTTGAGTTTCACTGAATAAGAATCATCTACCAGTTCACAAAAGCCTGGTTATATATTTTGTCCAGAATCTCATCTATGATTTCTTCTGTCAGTTCATCTTCCACTGAATTGAAATCCTGAGAACTATCGAAGACCCTGTAGGCTGAGAAGCTGCTGTCAAAGTCATCGTCAGGATTTAACGTATTCATATATTTAACACGGATGGTTATCGTGAACCGTGTTTTTGCTGCCTCATCTCCGGCAGCAATGGCTTCGAGTGAAATCTGATAATTTTTTATTTCTCCGGAAAAATCGACATCGCCAACCGTATTGACAACCCTTAGCTTTGTATTGGCCTCAAGGTATTCTTTTAGCTTGTCCGTAAATTCCTGGCTTAGCGAAGGATTCACCCGGGTAGCACGATTTGGAAAGTACTGAACCGAAACAGTCTCCAGATCAGGATCCAGACTTCCTCCTTTGGTACTATAAGACACAGTAAAACAAGCGCTGGAAAAGAGAAATACAAATATGAAAAAAACCAAATAAACCCTGATCTTCATGTTAAGTTTCATTTAAATCGTATTCTTTAATTTTCCGGTACAATGTACGCTCTGAAATTCCCAATTCCAGGGCAGCATGTTTGCGTTTTCCTTTGTGTTTCTGTAAAGCTTTGAGGATTAATTCTTTTTCTTTTTCTTCCAACGATAGTGATTCTTCAATTATTTCCTCCGTATCCTGAATATTATCTTCCTCCTTTTTAATTTCATAAGGTTTTTCATGAATATCATTTGGATGCAAAACAGGAGATTCCTCCTGGTAAAGTTTTTTGATTATCCTGGCATTATTTTCATGGAGGTCCGTATCAATGGTCCCTTTCTGCATAATTTCGAGGACAAGTTTTTTCAGATCACCCATGTCATTCTTCATGTCAAAAAGGATCTTATAGAGGATCTCTCTTTCGGTATTAAATGTTTTTTGATCTATCGGAGAATCATACAAAGCCGGCAGTTTATTTTCATAATAGTCGGGCAGGTAACTCCGGAGGGTATCAACATCTATTTCCCTGTTGGTCTCAATAACAGAGATCTGTTCTGTTATATTTTTCAGTTGTCTGATATTTCCGGGCCACCGGTAATTGATCAGGATCTTCTTCGCATCTTCGGTCAGATGGATTGCAGGCATGCGGTTGGTTTCAGCAAAATCGACGGCAAATTTTCTGAACAGCAGGTGAATATCCTCTTTTCTTTCGCGCAGTGAAGGAATATGAACCGGTACGGTATTTAACCTGTAAAAGAGGTCCTCACGGAATTTTTCTTCACTGATAGCTTTCTGGATATCAACATTGGTTGCGGCAATTACACGAACATTGGTTTTGATTATTTTTGATGATCCGACACGCAGAAATTCTCCTGTTTCAAGAACCCTGAGTAAACGTACCTGGGTAGACAACGGTAGTTCGGCTACCTCATCCAGAAATATTGTGCCGCCATTGGCAACTTCAAAATAACCTTTCCGGCTGTCATAAGCCCCGGTAAAAGAACCTTTTTCGTGGCCGAATAGTTCGGAATCTATTGTTCCTTCCGGAATGGCTCCGCAGTTGACCGCAATGTAGCTTCCATGTTTGCGTGATGAAAAATTATGGATGATCTGAGGGAAAACCTCTTTCCCGACACCACTTTCTCCTGTAATAAGTACCGACAGATCAGTAGGAGCAACCTGTACAGCTATATCGATCGCCCTGTTGAGGCTTGGTGAATTGCCTATAATTCCAAATCTTTGCTTTATACGCTGAACATCCATGATTTACCAAGAAAAATTGTCAGTTGTTAATGATCAATTCTATTACAATAAACACTATTTTTAAAGTATTCATTGTAATCCTAAGGACTGACAAAATTACAATATTAAAAGATTTTTGCATATTTACTTGAGCTAAAAACAATACTTATGCACAGGCATACATACGTTGGCATCATCCCTTCCAGGTATATGTCGAGTCGTTTCCCCGGGAAGCCATTGGCTGATATAGCCGGGAAGACTATGATACAAAGGGTATATGAGAGGGCAAAGGAGGTTCTTGATGAAGTGATCGTGGCAACTGATGATGACCGAATATTGCAGGAAGTCAAAGGTTTCGGAGGTGATGCGCTTCTGACATCGGAACGTCATAAGAGCGGTACTGATCGCTGTGCCGAGGCTTTGCAAAAACTGGAAGAAATTCAGACAGATGTATATGCTGTGGTCATCAATATTCAGGGTGACGAACCTTTTATACAAAAAGAACAGATCGAGACACTGCAATCCTGTTTCAGTGATGACAACACGCAGATAGCAACCCTGATAAAACCAATTGAAGATAATGATGTGATATTTGACCGTAATCGTCCGAAAGTAGTTATCGATAAACAGGGTTTTGCCATGTTTTTCAGTCGTTCGGCTATTCCGAATTTACGGGATGTGAATGAAAAAGAATGGCATATACGGCACAGGTATTTTCAGCACATCGGGATGTATGCCTACCGGCGGGATGTGCTTCTTGAAATTGCGAAACTTAATCCTACTTTACTCGAAAAGGCGGAATCCCTGGAACAGCTTCGATGGCTCGAGTATGGTTATAAGATAAAAACGGCCGTCACGGGGATTGAAAGCTTTGGAATTGATACCCCGGAAGATATTGAAGAGGCTGTCAGATCAGGATATATCCATGATATTGGTTAGTATTTTAAGTCTGTGCCTGAAGCACAGAATTTTTTCATGATGCCTCCGGTTTTTCCTTAGTTAAATTTAGATGGAAAATGGATCAGGACAATGAAATAAAAAACCCGGGACTATGTTCCGGGTTTTCTGCTAAAAACTCAATATTCCCAAAATAACATGAAGAAATTATTTGAATCGATTGGTTACTTCCTTCCAGTTGATCACATTCCAGAATGCCGAAATATACTCCGGTCTCCGGTTCTGGTAATGAAGATAATAAGCATGTTCCCAAACATCCAGTCCCAGAACAGGTGTTCCTTTTATCTCACTCACATCCATCAGGGGATTGTCCTGATTCGGGGTTGATGTTACCTTTAGTCCGCCGGATGTTTTTACAAGCCATGCCCAGCCGGAACCAAACCTTGTTGCAGCAGCATTTGAAAATTCATTTTTGAAATTTTCAAATGAGCCAAAGTCCTTTTTAATGGCTTCAGCCAGATCTCCCTGCGGTTCGCCACCTCCATCCGGGCTCATTACTTTCCAGAATAAATTGTGATTATAAAATCCGCCGCCATTATTTCTGATAGCAACAGGTAGTGAGGAAGCTTTTGATAGAATCTCTTCAATTGATTTGCCTTCGTACTCCGAACCTGAAACGGCATCATTCAGTTTATTTGTGTATGCCGCATGGTGTTTTGTATGGTGTATTTCCATTGTCCTCGCATCAATGTGCGGCTCCAGAGCATTGTACTCATAGTCTAATTTCGGTAATTCAAATGCCATTGTATTATAGTTTTAATATTACACTTTATAATTTAGATCCATTATGAATAATTGGATTTATCTGTATAACCAATTTGCAGCGGAAATGTTCAATGAACAGAAGATAGGTCTGTTTTTCTTACTTTCGCATCTGTTATGAACAGGCAGATTCTGAAACTGGCGGTACCCTTTATCATTAGTAATATTACAGTACCATTGGTCAGTACTGTTGATACGGCACTGATGGGGCATTTCGGGACACAGGCTCACCTGGGGGCCATCGGCCTGGGAAGTTCGATCTTTAATTTTCTTTACTGGAATTTCACCTTTCTCCGGATGTCAATGGCGGGATTTACAGCTCAGGCATACGGAGCAAATGATAAAAAGGAGTCGGCCACTTTGCTGGGCAGATCGTTTCTGATTGCTATGGCAGGGGCTGCTTTGTTACTGGTTTTTCAAAAACCCATTGCCGGTTTGTCATTTCTCATAGCACGTGGTGATCCGTTGGTCGAGCAATTTGCATCGGAGTATTTTTATATCCGGATCTATGCGGCCCCCGCCACCATTGGGTTGTATGCAATTCTTGGCTGGTTTATCGGCATGCAGAATGCCAAGGTACCGATGATCATTTCATTGCTCATCAACCTGGTAAACATTGGTGTAAGTGTGTTATTGGTCCTTGTATTTGATATGAAATCAAGCGGTGTTGCATGGGGTACCGTGGCCGCTCAGTATTCAGGATTGCTGTTAGCAGTGCTGATTGTATTCAAATATCACCGGGGTATTTTAGACAGGATAGAATTGAGCTTATTGTTTAAAGGAAATTCGGTCAGCAGGTTCTTTTCGGTAAACAGGGATGTATTTGTACGGACTTTTCTGGTCATTTTTGTGCTTACATATTACAATTTTGCTTCGGCCGGTCAGGGCATAGCCATTTTAGGGGTAAATGTGATTTTTCTGCAGCTGATCTATGCATTCTCATTTTTCATTGATGGGTTTGCCAATGCTGCAGAAGCACTTATTGGCAGATTCATTGGCGAGAGAAACAAACCGGATCTTCAGAAATCCGTAAGGACACTTTTTTTATGGGGAGGAGGATTAGGCCTTGCTTTCACTGTTGCGTACTCACTGGTATTTGATCTTATGCTTAAGTTGTTTACCAGCGATACCGAAATAATTTCGTTGGCAGCCGATTACTCGGCATGGATCATGTTTTTGCCGGTCATAAGTTTCTCTGCTTTTGTATGGGATGGTATATACCTCGGGGCAACGGCAGCGAAAGAGCAGCGTAATGCGACATTGATAGCAGCGGTGATTTTTTTCAGTATTTATTTTTTTCTGAGGAATACTTTGGGAAATCATGCCCTGCTTCTTGCTCAGCTTACATTTTTTGGAATTCGGGGAATTGTACAAACAATTTATTATAAAACAGCTATCTTGGAACGTTTTTTCAAAGCAGAAATCCAATGACATTTTTATATGATCTCGGAATAAGGGTATTTAATTTATTTATTGTTGTAGCTTCATTGTTTGATAAAAAGGCGAAGGATTGGCTTACCGGAAGAAAAGGATTGTTTGAATCACTTGCCTCGAACGTTTCCGAAGGGGATAAAATTATATGGTTTCATGTCTCTTCGTTAGGAGAATTTGAACAGGGCAGGCCTTTGATGGAGGCACTGAAAAAGAATAAGAAAGGATATAAGATCTTACTTACTTTTTTTTCCCCGTCGGGGTATCTGGTAAGAAAAGATTACAGCGGAGCCGACTATGTATTTTATCTGCCCCTGGATACCAGGCGAAATGCACGAAAATTTTTAGGGATCGTAAAACCTGAAATGGTTTTTTTCATAAAATATGAATACTGGTATCATTTTTTGCATCAGCTAAAGGATAGTCAGAGCAAAGTGTTTCTGGTTTCGGCGATTTTCAGGCTGCAGCAACTGTTTTTCAGATCTTATGGTAAGTGGTATCGCAGAATGCTGCATTGTTTTGATCACATTTTTGTTCAGGATGTCAGATCCGTTGAATTATTGGCTTCGGTTTCCGTACGAAATGTTACATTAAGTGGTGACACACGTTTTGACAGGGTAAAGCAAATAGCGGGGGAGTCAAAAAAGATCGATATAGCCGAGCGATTTGCTTCAGGGGCATTTACCTATGTTTGTGGCAGTACATGGGAAAAGGATGAAGAGATCCTGATAAAATACATTGACCGGGACACTTCGAGCCGGTTTATTATTGCACCTCATGAAATTTCGGAATCGCATATTGATTCGCTGGCAGGTAAATTAGGGAAAAGAGCCATTCGGTTTTCAGAGGCCGGAGGAAAACTTAATGAGTTCAGTGTATTGATAATTGATAATATCGGAATGCTTTCCGCCATATACAAATATGGTCATGTTGCTTACGTCGGAGGTGGATTCGGAGCGGGAATTCATAATATTCTGGAAGCTGCTGTTTACGGTTTACCGGTAGTTTTCGGGCCAAATTATCAACGTTTTTACGAAGCGGTGGAACTCATTAAAGACGGCGGGGCCTTTTCCGTTTCATCTTATGAAGAGTGCAAATTGAATTTTGATGAACTGCAGTTTAATAAATCTTCTTATGCTAGGGCTTCGAAGGCCACAACGAATTTTGTAACACGAAATCTTGGAGCGACGGATATGATTTTGGATTATTTAAAGAAGAGTTAATACAGAGTTAAACGATTCTTGTATTGAATTGTCCATTTTTGTAGCGGAATACCATCCAACCTCATCTCTCCGGAGATGCTTTATTATAGGATCAGCGTTGTGACGCTTTAAGGTAGCCCCTAACGGGGCTTTTTTTTCGTGAGACTCAAATTCCGGGAACGCAGTGAACCGGAATTTGTAAGTCGAACGAATCCCGATAGCGGAGCGTATCGGGATAGTCCTGTATCAACAGACAGCCATTCG
>JASFVU010000388.1:0-3862 GCA_050049665.1 Bacteroidales bacterium
TAGTTACTCATTTTGAGCTTATTATATACATGCCCTGCAATCTTGTCAAGCGGCATAACCGTTGCTGCGGCATCAAGCTCAATTGCTGTTCTGGGCATGCCGAAAACCACACAACTTTTTTCATCCTGTGCAATAGTATATGCTCCGGCATTCCTCATTTCCAGTAACCCCTTTGCTCCGTCGTCGCCCATCCCTGTCATTATTATTCCAATAGCATTTTTACCGGCAAACTTGGCTGCCGAACGGAATAACACATCTACGGAAGGTCTGTGGCGATTGACCAACGGAGCATCGACTATTTCAATATGGTATTTGGCACCGGTTCGTTTTATCAGCAAATGCCTGTTGCCGGGAGCTATTAATGCTTTTCCTTTTGTAATCATTTCTCCGTTCATACCTTCTCTGACTGTAATTGAACAAATTTTATCTAATCTTTCGGCAAAAGATTTTGTGAAAAGTTCAGGCATATGCTGAACGATCACAATTCCCGGGCTGTCCGGTGGCATTGATTCAAGAAATGTTTGAATAGCATTCGTGCCGCCTGTGGAAGCACCGATCGCAATAATCTTATCGGTGGTTTCTTTAATTTTCACTGCTTTTTGAGATAATGTCAGCACTTTATCTGCAGACAACTTCGGTGATATCCGAGGTTCGGCGGGGATTGCCGTTTTCTTTCTGACAGTTGCCTGAGCAGCTCCTTTAACAGCATCACAGATACGGATCTTAGATTCCTCAAAAAATTCTTTTGTTGATAATTTAGGTTTAGCGATCACTTCTACTGCACCGTATTCGAGTGCTTTTAATGTTAATTCTGTTCCGGCAGAAGTCAAACTTGAAATGATAACAACAGGCAATGGGAATTGAGTCATTAATTTTTTGAGAAAAGTTAATCCGTTCATGCGGGGCATTTCCAGATCCAGTGTTATAACATCAGGAGGTGTTTTGGTTATTTTTTTTGCGGCGAATATAGGATCAGCAGCAGATCCTATTACCTCCAATCCAGGATCCGAATTCAATATTGTAGTTAAGCTCTGCCTGACTAATGCAGAATCATCAATGATCATTACCCGAATTTTTTTCATTGGCCGAGAGTCTTATCCGGTTTCACAATATGTCCAAGTGTAGGGCGATTGATGAAATTAGTCTAAATTTTTCTAAAAATAGTAGGTTTTATCTGTTTAAGGGGGAGATCGAAACCCGTAATTGATTCCGAATGTCCTAAAAACAGGTAACCTCCGGTAAACAATTGCTGACATAATTGGCTAAGAATTCTGTTTTGCAGTTCTCTTTCAAAATATATTAATACGTTTCTGCAAAAGATGAAATCCTGTTTACCAATTGAACTGTATTTTGATGAGACAAGATTAAACTTCTGAAAGGTTATTTTTTTTCTTATCTCAGGATGAATTCTCACTTTGTTTTTATAGGCATTCTTGCCCTTTAGTAGATATTTTTTTCTTAAATCCAGAGGGATCATTTCTATTTTTTCGATATTGTAAATGCCAATACCGGCGTGTTCCAGTACACCATTCGAAATATCGGTTGCTATGATCTGAAAATCAACTCCCGGATTATGCAGACTGTATTCTTTCAGGGTCATGGCAATTGAGTAAGGTTCTTCCCCGCTGGAACACCCGGCACTCCAAACAGAAAGTCTTTTACTATTTCCGGCTGTATATTCCTTGATGCCGGCTTCTAACAAAAATTTGAAATGAATTGGTTCTCGAAAAAAATCAGTCTTATTTGTACTCACTGCATCAATCATATGAGCTATTTCTTCTTTTTGTCCTGCTGCCGAAAACAAATAATCCGTATATTCTTTAAAGTTTTTTAAGTCCAAAGCTTTAAGTCTTTTTTGCAGCCGGCCTTGTAATAATGACTTTTTAATGGGAGGGAGCTTGATCCCATACTGACTCATAATGTATGAGCTTAATCTCAGATATTCTTTGTCATGAAGCTTTGCAGCTCCATTTATTTCGGTTTCATTGGTGTTAAGATTTTTACTCATGTTTCTGAAAATCTGAATACTATTCATGTTCAGTCAGTGACTTTTTTATAACAAAATTCACAAATACCCGGGCTCCATATTCTTTGCCGTTCTGTAACTTCATGTTTCCATATAGATATCTCATGATCAAATGAGAAGTATATAAGCCGATCCCCGGATTATTATCAATGAAATTATTACTGACAAAAGCTTTATTTGTGTTTTTAAGTGTATGATCAGAGAAGCCTTCTCCCTGATCTGAAATGGATATTTGAAAGTGCCCGGAAAGTTTTTTTGCTGTAATACGTATTATTCCTTTGACCGGGGAATGTTGAACGGCATTTTCAATGAGATTGAACAAAACACTATGTGCCAGGTGGATATCGGTTGTAAGCTCGTATTCTTCCGGTATATCATATTCTATATCCAGGCACTTGTTTGTTATATGTTTTTCTAATAGCCCGATCGCTTTTGACACCAGGTTCTTTATGCTGGCTTTGACAAGCTTTATTTGATACATACCCGTATTTAACTGGGTAATTAGCAGGGCTTCCATGCTAAATCTTTCGAGTCTTTTCACCGACTCGTTCATACTATCCAAATACTCCAGATACTCCTTATCTTTGCATGTTTCTTTTACTAATTCACTAAATCCGAGGATCCCGTTCAATGGAGTACGGATTTCATGACTTATTATTTGAAGGAAATTTTGTTTGGCTATGTCGAGGTCTTTCAATTCGTCGCGTGCTCTCTTAAGTTCAGAGTTTTTAATCCTTATTTTTGCAAGAGCGCAATTCAGTTCTTCCGTTCTCTCGTTAACCATTTCCTCAAGATAAAGATTTAGTTGTTCCAGTTTGTTCCGGTGCTTTTTTAGTTCAATCTGTGTATTGACCCTGGCCAATAATTCTTTTTCATTGAAGGGTTTGATTATATAGTCCTGGGCTCCTTTTTCAAATCCGTCAATGATACTCTTTTCATCATTTCTTGTAGTAATAAATATGATCGGGGTCTTACTGTTTAATTCAGAATAACGGATATGTTTACATACCTGATACCCGTTTATTTTTGGCATTACAATGTCAAGCAGGATCAGATCAAATTGTGATTCGTTGATCATTTGAATCGCAAATTCTGCATCGGTATTAAAATATACATCATATTCTTTCTTTTCAAGGACTTCTTTGATCAAAAGAATATTGGTTTTAAGATCGTCTACAACAAGTATTTTACCAGCGCATTCCAATCGCATATATTTTCAATTGAAACAGAATCTACAAGAAATAATATTGCATTTCACAACATATGTGAAGAAGTTTCCGGATAAACAACATCCTTAAAAAACGGAGCATAGAATTATTCTGAATTTCTGCAACAGAACATAGTGGTATTTCCCTAAATTATTTTGTTTCAATAGGTTCCATACCCATAAGTAAATCAGATCAATATTCAGAGTTATTCATATCCGGATCCGAATAGCCTGCCAACTTTCTTATTTACTTCTTTGAATCGTGCTTTTTGGTTATTTCTGTCAATTCGGAAAGTTCAGCAATGCTCAACACCCTGTCAACATTTAATACAAGAATAAATTTTTCATTGATCTCAACAATACCTTCAAGGAAATCAGGGTTATATTTAATTCCGAGTTCCGGAACAGCCCTTATGCTTTTGTAGTCGAACTGAACAACTTCAGTTACCTCATCTACAACTAGTCCCATCAGAACTGTGTTTTCTTTATTATTCTTTATATCCACCACAATTACCATTTTGTCTTTTTCGGATGCGGATTTTACGTTGAATCGCTTGTGCATATCAATTACCGGGACTATGGATCCTCTGAAATTAAGTACACCCAGGACAAATTCAGATGAATTGGGT
>JASFVU010000390.1:0-3856 GCA_050049665.1 Bacteroidales bacterium
ATGCGCCTCGTCCTCCGCCAGCATAAACACCGGTTTAATGCTGTCCAGCCCGGCACGCACTTCGTTCCAGAAATCGCAGGGGACTCCTCCTGCCACATCACAGCGGTAACCGTCCACATCGTATTCTGCCACCCAGTACCTGAATACCTTTTTCATCTCATCCCGCATATCTTCATTATCGTAATTCAGCTCTGCCGTATCCCACCAGTCGGTCTCATCCGGATTAAAAGGGTAGGTCATACCAAGCTTTTTTAACCGGCTGTAAAACTCAGGGTGCTCTCTCATCCATTCTTTATTCCACGGCAAACTATCCGTATCGATCCGGGTATAGTACTCTGGATGCGTTTTCACCCAGGGATGGTCCCATGCGGTATGGTTGGCTGCAATATCAAGGATCACATACATCCCCAGTTCATGGATCTTATCAACCAGTACCCCGAAATCATCCGGAGTGCCGAATTCCGGATTCACAGACAGGTAATCACTGGTAGCGTAATAACTGCCCAGGTACCGACCCTTCTCCTCCGGATCTTCCAGCTCATCGACCAGCACGGTCTGACTGGCTTTCCTGTTCAGTTCGCCGATCGGGAATACAGGCATCAGCCAGAGAATATCCACACCTAGTTCCTTCAGTCGTGGCAAGTGCTCTGCAAATGCGTTAAAAGTGCCTTCTTCGGAATACTGCCTGATATTTACTTCATAGATCACGGCATCTTTTGCCCATTCGGCATGTTCTACGGTGGTTGGTACGGCGTATTCTGTTTCCCGGACCTGCCGGTTGATCTGTCCGCATGAAATGAGTAATACCGACAGGAAAATAAAGAACTTTATCTGTTTTTTTCTCATGTTGATCATTTTATCGGTTCGCTCATACCGGGCAATGGATCAAAGGATAATTCCTGACCAGACCCATTTCCCGTCGATACATAAACTGTACAACGAACTTTTGATATAGAAAATATCCTGAATTGAAAAATGAGAAGCTGGCTGAAAAGAAAAATTAAGTCTATCAGTCACATTGAGCGGAGTCGAAATGTGCTGTTTATCAAACGTATCCATTCTTCGACTCCACTCAGAATGACATAAAAAAGATCTTTTTAGCCAGCCTCTCATTTTGTTCCATTAGTTATACCCCGGATTCTGAGAAATCAGTGACTCATCGTTGTATGCATCCAACGCTTTCTGAGGTATGGGAAATAATTCCTTTGTTTCCTCCGTTACCGGTTTTTCTGTCCATGCATCGGTAAACATCCCAAACCGGATCAGGTCCTGCCTGCGGTGACCTTCCCAGTATAATTCAAAACCTCTTTCGTCAATAATTGCCTGTTCGGTAATGGAACCCAGAGGGTCAAGCCCCCGCTGAACCCGTACAGCATTCAGATCGTCCAGTCCGCCTCCGTTTATTCTGAACTGGGCTTCCGCTCTCATCAGGTAAGTATCGGCAATCCGCCATATGACAAAATCATTGTCAGTTCTGGCATTATGGATCGGAGGAACTTTAGGCTCGTATTTCAGGACCCTTACTCCCTGGGCTTCATTTGCCCCGGAAAGAGGGCATTCAGGGGTATATACCAAAGGCTCATTCTGACGAGTAAAAAGTGAATCTCCATTTTCATCGTATTGCTGTCCGATAAGGAATCCCAAATCAGCACCTGTCGTTGCTTTAATCCTGTCATCCTGATACCTCAGATCGTTGGCAGTATCAATCTTATTGAAAAAACTTTCGGGAGCCACACATCCGTTCCAGGGACTATAGTTTCCTCCAAGAGTTTGAAAATAATGTAAAGTAGGATTAACCCATTGTACATTGTCATCAACTCCTATTTCCTGGTTATCATCCATGATACTGACAAAAATAGCTTCATCATTATCGGTAAAAAACTGGTCATTCTCAACAGAAAAGATATCGAAGTAATCATCTGCAAGACCGTACCTGCCTGAATTGATCAGCTCGTTGCAGTACTGGACACATTCGGTCCATCCTGGTGTCCCTGTATATACCTCCTTATTGATGTATAGCTTGGCAAGAAGCATCCTTGCCACATCTTTATTGATCCTTCCGTAGGGTACCTCATATTTATCTCCCAGTTCCGGCATAACTGCCTCTACTTCTTCAACGATGTATTCAAATGCTTCCGGACGGTCCAGTATCTGTGGGTTTTTTGTAAACTCCGTTTCTGTATATTCTCTGTACGGAACCTTTCCCCACAAGTCCATATAACAATAAGAATAAAATGCACGGAAAAACTTCAGTTCTGCTTTATACAGTCTGATCTCTTCTGTTTCCGGGAAATCATCAAGAAGCAACAAAGCATAATTTGCCCTTCCAAGACCTTTTGAAATCCGGTTCCAGGTATCGGAAATATCTCTGTGTGTTGGAGTCCAGGTATGAAGATGTGCCTGAACCCAAACACCAGTATCCCACCAGTCAGTACCTCTGGTCGGGAACATACATTCATCGGAGGTGGTTTCCTGAAGGCCCCAGAAACTCTGTCTCCACCACAGATCACGCAAAGCAGCATAAACAGGGCCAACAATACTGGGTATATTTGCCGGATCCTTTAAAATATCCTCTCCACTGGTCTCATCCAGTACATCTTCCTGTAAATCTGTACAGGATTGAAAAGATAAACCCACTAAAAGAATAATAAGTGTTATCTGGATAATATTATTAAATAATCTCATTTTCTTAAATTTTAGAATATCACATTAAGTCCTAAAGTAAAGCTTCTGGGTTTCGGATAATTTGTATTATCAATACCCAATGAAGAGATCTCATCTTTCTTTGCATCTGTATTCACATCCGGATCATAACCCGAATAGTCTGTAATCAGAAACAAGTTATTACCGGCAATATAAATCCTCAGATTACTTAACCAGGAAATATTCCCGGCCGGAAGATTATATCCCAGGGTGGCATTACTCAAACGAATGTATGAACCATCCTCAATAAACCTGGTAGAAAATCTCGGTGAATTAGATTCACTTTCACCTGTTGTAATAACTTCCGGGAATGTGTTATTTCCTGAATTTATATTCCCAACATTCCCGATCTGATGTGCCGTATTATTGTATATCTTATTGCCGAATACTCCCTGAATAAAAAAGCTGAGATCAAACTGTTTATACCTGAATACATTGTTTAAGCCCAGGGTAAAATCAGGTAAAGGGGAACCCAGAATAAGCTCATCATCCTCTCCATCCTCATCTGCATCCAGGTATATGTCCTCCCCGTTTTCATCAAAACCCAAAAATTCTCGTCCGTAAAAAGAATTTATGGATTCATCGTTCATTATAACCTGTGTTAACTGTCCTGTCAAACCCTGTCCGCTGGCCTCTCCGGTGAAAATCTGGGTCACATCCAGATCTTTTACCGTATTGTACAGGTACGCAAAATTTACTGTGATTGTCCAGTCGAAATCACTCCGGTCGAATGCATAACCGGTTAAACCCAGCTCAATCCCTTTATTGATGATGGACCCGTTTATATTTCCAACCTGCCGTTCAGTCGGCGCAGGCTTTTTTGATTCAATTTCTAACAACATGTCGGTAGTTTTTCTTGAATACAGATCAAGGGTACCGGATAGTCTGCCTTTCAAAAATCCGAAATCAAGTCCGATATTTGTCTGCTCCGTACTTTCCCACTTTATATCTTCGTTGGGTGTTTTCAGCAAAACGTACCCGGGTATCACAGTTTCCCCATCTAACAATGACCTGGCTCCGACATCAACCCCTACAGAAAAAAGTGAATGTTTGGATCCTATCTCCTGGTTACCGGTTATTCCCCAGCCAAATCGCAATTTTAAATTATTAAATACATTCAGATCCTGTATAAAATTTTCCTGTGACAACCTCC
>JASFVU010000389.1:0-3856 GCA_050049665.1 Bacteroidales bacterium
ATGTATGCCTCATCTAGTTTATGAATACCGATACGCACATGTCCTTCCTCAGTAAATTTGATCGAATTCTCAATTAACTTTGAAAATATCTGGGTCAATTTTCGTTCGTCAGTAATTGCTGTTACTTCTTCGGCTGGCAGTTCGGCCAAAAAATTCAATCCCGGTCTTTCTCTGGCTATTTTTCCTCTGTTTTTACTCACCAGTTCTTTGATGAGTTTGCTGATATTGCATTCACCGTAAACAGGTTTTAACTCACCGATCTGAATATGCGAAAAATCTATAATATCTTCCACGAGCCTGAGCATGCTCTTGCCACTTTCGTTTATTATATTCAGATAATAGTCCCTGCTTTTTATATCATCAATCTTTTCGATCAGCAAATTGATAAATCCCAATATGGCATTCAAAGGTGTTCGTATTTCCTGACTGATGTTCTCAAGAAAAGCAGTTTTCAGTTGATCTCCTTCCTCTGCTTTTTCTTTTGCTTTTTTTAGTTCTTCTGTCTGTTGCCTTACAAGATCGGTCAGATTATTCCGGTGTATTTCGAGTTCTTCATTTTGCTTTTTGATCTTATCACGCTGTTCGGTCGCCAGATCCCTCTGCTCTGCTATTTTTTTGTTCTGTTTTTCTATTTCAACGCTATGAGCTTCGAGTTCTCGGGTTCTCTCCTTTACCAGCCTGGAAAGCCTCGCATTCATAAGCCGCATCTGACGGTGGCGGTATTGATAAATGCCTGCAATTAACAAGAAAATTGACAGGATAGCCAGTATGATAAACCACCAGGTTCTGTAAAACGGCGGGTGAACAACTATATCAATGCTTTTCCCTCTCGTATTCCAGACATTATCGTTGTTGGAAGCTATCACCCGAAATGTATACCTGCCGGGCATCAGATTGGTATAAGTGGCACTATGCTGGTTACTCACATCATTCCACATTTTTTCAAAATTCTCAAGCATATATTTATACCTGTTTTCAGTCGGGTATGTATAATTCAAAGCAGCAAAATCAATGGTAAATATGCGGTGCCTGAAATGCAGATGGATCTCCTCCAGTCCGTTAATATTTGACCTGATGGGAGAATCAGGATCATGAATATCAACCTCTTTGTTAAAGATCTCAAATCCAGTGAATACCACAGGCGGAATATACATATTGTCTTTTATTTTTGCCGGATCAAAATAGGTCAGCCCGTTATTCCCTCCGAAATACATTCTTCCTTCCCGATCTTTAAAAACCGCCCCGATGTTGAACCTGTTGCCCTGCAACCCGTCAAGCACATTATAATTGGTTATGGCCGAACTGTCATAATTGAATTTTGATAATCCATTGTTTGTGCCAAGCCATAAATAACCGTCAGTGTCTTCCAGTATTCCATTGATCACATTCCCTGCCAGACCATCATGAATATCAAAACATTCGAATTTGTTTTCGTGTTCGTTCCATAAATTCAGCCCCCCTCCGTTTGTGCCGATCCAGATCCGGTTATTACTGTCTTCAAAAATGCATAGGATCCATCTGTCCGAAATACTGCCGGGATCCTGCAGGTCAGGGAAATAATAAGTAAATGTCTTTGATATGGGATCGTATATGTTAAGTCCGTTGATCGTACCAATTAGTATCCTTCCTTTCGAGTCTTTATTCAGGCTCCAGATTCCTCTTGTGCTTGTCCCCAGACTCCTTACATTTCCATAAGGGATACGTGTGAAAATTTCCGTGGTGAAATTCAATACGTCGACTCCTCTGTCTGTAGCTATCCACAAATCGTTGCCATCGATCATCAAATCCCATATTTGTATTCCTATGGGCGTTCTCTTCGTACCATCGGGATAATAATTTGAAAATTTCCCGGTCTTTTTATCAAAACAGCTTAACCCACCATCAAAGAGTCCGATCCAGATCCGGTTTCGGTCATCCTCAACCATGCAAAGTGGTTTATTGTTCGGAATGCTGGAATTATCTCCTGCTTTATGAATAAAATGCCTGTAACTGTTCACGGCAGGATCGTACCTGTTCAACCCTCCTCCGTCCGTTCCTATCCAGACGATATTGTCCGAATCAACGAGGATTGATGTTACCTGGTTATTGTTCAGGCTGTTATTTGAATAGATATTGTTCCGGATAGTGTAGAATTCCTTTCTGTGGTTATTAACATAGTTGATCGGAGCATTGAAATTACCGATCCAGTAATTTCCCGCATCATCTTCATAAAGCACTCTTACAGCATCGGAACTGATGCTGTTCGGATCTGTTTTATCATACCTGTATTGAACGAATGAATTCTTTTCGTGATCAAAAAAGTTCAATCCTCCGTCATCGGTACAGATCCAGAGGTTTTGTTTTGAATCTAAAGTAAAACTCCGGATATTATTGCTCCCCAAAGTGTTCGGGTCTGCCGGGTCACTGACAAAATAGGAAAATTTACCTGAACTTTTATCATAACGTGAAATCCCTTTGTTATTGGTTCCAAACCAGATTTTACCTTCTTTATCTTCAACAATACAACGCACATCACTGCCGCATAGATTTTTGCCGTTTCTGCTCCCGGGAAGAAATGCTTTCTTCTTATGTTCATGCAGGTTGAAACGGATCACTCCCTGATCACGTGTTCCAAGCCAGATAATTCCTTCGGAGTCGATGAATACTGTCCTGAGATTATTACCGGATATCTTTCTTGCTCCCGGACTCTCTTCAGTGTACCGGATAAAGGAGTTCTTTTCATGATCATACATACACAACCCCTTATTGATGGTCGACATCCAAAGATTTCCATCTTTGTCTTCGCTTATCTCAGTCACAAAATTTGAGCTTAACGAGGTTGTGTCTTCAGGATCGGAAAGATACCTGATGAATTGATCTTTTTCTTTAATATACCGGTTAAGTCCATACTCGGTAGCAACCCACATGTTCCTCCGGCTGTCACCATAAATCTTCCTGACAACACTGTTGCTTATGCTATACGGGTCATCACGATCAAAATAATAAGCCTTGAAATATATCCCGTCGTATCTGAATAATCCGTCTTTTGCGCCTATCCAGATAAACCCGTCTTCGTCCTGATAAAAATCCTCGACAATACCAAAAGAATAATTTTCCTCAAGATTCACTTCTTCGAACAGGATATCTTTCTGTTGACATAATCCGGATGAAAACAATGACAGAAAAAGCAGGGTGAATACCCTTGATGAAATATGCATTATTATAAAATCTCTTTTCAACCCGCTAAAAGTATTAACATTAATCATTGGCTAATACATTCAAGGTCAATACCTTTAGAGCACCATCAGGTCTCTGCCAGAGTAATTTTGGATTTATGTAATAAACATGAAAAGATAACTAATTCTTTTCATACAAGATCATATAGGAATGAACAAGATAGCAAACTTTAACGAATAACCTTATTAAAATAGCATTAAAAAAGATTTTTCATCTTATTCGATATTCATAATTCACCTGTAAAAGTTGCCTGTTTCAGATAACAAAACATTTTTTGCCTTTCCACGCAACTATTTGCACATTCTTTTCATCATAGAATATGTAGAACAGGTTTTAGGGCAGCAGTTATGAGTTTTTTCGGCAAAACTCTTCGTTTTACGGGCATCGTAAGATGCCCATTTTACCTTAAACTTTCTATGAACAGGAAATCCTGAAACTCTGCAAGATGATGAAGTACAAATTTAAATCCGGTTCACGAAGATTGGTATCATTGTTGGAGTATTATGACAAAGAAGAAAAGGCTATGACGGATACTAAAAGAAAATACCTGCACATAAGAAAGGAAGGGAAAAAGGCTTCAGCTTCTTTCAGGAACATTGATAAAATTACCGCTGTGGATGCAAACCTGATCAGGCAGGAT
>JASFVU010000448.1:0-3488 GCA_050049665.1 Bacteroidales bacterium
ACTTGGTCTGAACCTCGGTATGCAAGGGGCTCAGTTTACCGCTGTATCAACAACTGCCGAAAACCAGACCTTGTCAACCCCGATGTATATCCACAGCATTCCCAACAACAATGACAACCAGGATATTGTCAGCATGGGTACAAATGCTGCAATGATGGCCAAAAAAGTGATTAACAACGCATACCAGGTGTTATCCATTGAATTCATGGCTTTGCTGCAGGCAATTGATTATTTAAATATCTCAGAAAAGCTGTCTCATGAAACCCTGTCTGTTTATAATGACCTGAGAAAATTGTTCCCGAAATTCGAATCGGATTACCCGATCTATGAGGACATTGAAAAAGTAGTATTTTATCTTCGCACAACCTGCAAAACAAACATCGACCTGAATGAATAGAATTGCACTGATTACCGGCGGCTCAAGAGGAATCGGAAAGGCCATTGCACTGCAACTGGCTTCCGAGGGTTATCATGTGCTTATCAATTATCATTCAAATCATGCTGCCGCAGAAAATACTCTTCTGGAAGTAAACGATAAGGGGGGGCATGGAGAACTGCTTCAGTTTGATGTCTCGGATCGGGAAGAAACGATCCGGGTTGTCAATGCCTGGAAGGATAATAATAAGGATAAAAACATCGAAATACTGATCAACAATGCCGGCATCAGAAAAGATAATTTATTGATATGGCTTGAACCGGATCAATGGACTGATGTTATTAATACAAATCTCAACAGTTTCTATTTTCTGACAAGGCACTTGTTGCAGGATATGCTGTTGAACAAATTTGGCAGAATCATAAATATTGTATCTTTAAGCGGCCAGAAAGGCATGAGTGGTCAGGTGAATTACTCTGCAGCCAAAGGCGGGATAATAGCCGCCACAAAAGCCCTTGCGCAGGAAGTGGGAAAGAAAAAAGTGACGGTAAATGCCGTTGCACCCGGATTTATTGAAACGGACATGACAGCGGATCTGGATGAACAGACTTTAAAAAAGCTGATCCCCCTGAACAGGTTTGGAAAACCGCAGGAAGTTGCCGATCTGGTATCTTTCCTTGCCTCTGAAAAAGCAGGTTATATTACCGGTGAGGTAATTTCTATAAACGGAGGGTTGTATACATAACGAATTGAATTGGTCAAACATTAAAACACACATTATTTCAGGTGAAAAGAGTTGTCATTACAGGCACAGGAATTTATTCAGTGATAGGAAAAAACCTTAATGAAGTCACTTCTTCGCTGAAAGAAGGGAAGTCGGGAATAGGCATTGATCCCGTAAGAAAAGAACTTGGATTCCGGTCAGCTCTTACAGGAATACTTGAGAGGCCGCAACTGAAAGGTGAAATCTCCCGCCGGATGAGGGTTAGTTTACCTGAACAGGGTGAGTATGCTTATATAGCTACAAAGGAAGCTTTTGTTAATGCTGGTATTGATGAAAGATTTCTCCGGTCGAATGAAGTTGGCATTCTTTACGGAAATGACAGTTCCTCCGTACCGGTTATTGAGACCATCGATTGCCTTCGTGAAAAAAAAGATACGATGCTGATCGGATCGGGCTCCATTTTTCAGTCCATGAATTCGACTGTCACGATGAATATGGCTGTTATTTTTAAACTGAAAGGGATCAATTTTACGGTCAGTGCCGCTTGTGCCAGTGGCTCTCATGCCATCGGACTCGGATACGTTTTTATCAGGAGCGGAATGCAGAAAATGATCGTCTGCGGAGGGGCTCAGGAGATCAATCCGGAATCCATGGCAAGCTTTGATGGGTTAAATGCATTCTCTACACAGACAGACGAACCTCATAAAGCCTCACGCCCCTTTGACGCCGACCGGGATGGGCTGGTCCCCAGCGGAGGTGCTGCCACATTGATCCTGGAAGAATACGAACATGCTGTCCGGAGAGGTGCCAATATTCTGGGAGAAGTGATCGGATACGGCTTTTCATCGAACGGAGAACACATTTCTATCCCGAATGTTAAAGGACCGTATACATCACTCATAACGTCGCTGAAAGACGCTGATCTGACACCTGATAAAATAGACTATATCAATGCTCATGCTACCTCAACTCCGGTTGGAGATTCAGCGGAGGCTCAGGCTATCGCACAGGTTTTCGGCAAACATAAAACTCCCGTAAGTTCAACTAAATCAATGACCGGCCATGAGATGTGGATGGGCGGTGCAAGTGAAGTCATCTATTCATTGTTGATGATGCATAATGGTTTTATCGCTCCAAATATTAATTTTGTAAAACCAGACGAACATTCAAAACAAATTAACGTAATTAACAAATTCACACCTGCTGAAATTAATATTTTCCTGTCCAACTCATTTGGTTTCGGTGGTACGAATTCAACAGTGATTGTGAAAAAAATTTAGTTAATTCGAATTGAATTTTAATTTTGTCAGAAATGAAGAAAGAAGACGTAATTTCAAAGGTCAACGATTTTTTAATTGATGAGTTTGAACTTGAAGAAGACAGAATAGTGGCTGACGCAAACCTTCGGGATGATCTTGATATCGAGAGCCTTGACTTCGTTGATATTGCCGTTGAGATTGAAAAGGAATTCGGGTTTAAGATCAAAGGTGAGGAAATGGTCAATGTTCAGACCCTTGATGATTTATATAACTACATCCTGTCAAAATTTAAATAATGTCTGAGTGGGACGGACAATCAAAAGGAACACTTCTTGGTTATAAGATTTTCATTTTCATTTTAAAATATATCCATCTCAGGGTAGCCTATTTTGTAGTCTGGTTTGTCGCCCTGTACTATTATTTTTCTACCCGCAAAAAGGACATCCGTCATTTCTACAGGCAAATTCTTTTTTTTGGCCCGTTGAAATCCGAAAGATCCATATTCGGTAACTACTATACATTCGGCAAAATCCTTCTCGACAAGTTCAACATCCTTGCCGGTTACAACAGCAGGTTCACCTATGACTACGAAGGAGAAGAACACTTATACGAAATGGCCAATGCCGGCAAAGGAGGAATTATCCTGGGCGCCCATGCCGGCAACTGGGAAATAGCAGGCCATCTGCTTTCAAGGCTTAAACGACCGGTACATATTGTCATTTATGACGGTGAACGCTCTAATCTGAAAGAGCTCATGGAAGAAACAACCGGAACAAAAAGTTTTCATGTAATCCCTGTGAAAGATAATGACATGCAGCACATTTATGAGATCAAAGACGTTCTTTCTCAGGGAGATCTTGTTGCTATGCATGGCGACAGGTTCCGGGACAATAGCAAAACCTACTCCTGTAATTTTTTCGGAAAAAAAGCCAGGTTTCCTCTCGGCCCTTATTACCTGGCCGCACAATTTGACGTACCTTTGTGCTTTGTTCATACTATAAAAGAAACCAACTCTCATTATCATTTCTACTCAACTCCACCCTTGAAGATCAACAACCTGAATCCAAAAACGAAACTGACAGATATCAAAGCAAAGACTGAACTTTATGCAGAAACACTGGAAAAAATG
>JASFVU010000391.1:0-3845 GCA_050049665.1 Bacteroidales bacterium
GTAAAACCGTATGTTCCCTGTTTCTTTCACATAGGCCGGAACGGTGTTGAACAACCACAGACAATCGTCCGACCGGTATTCGGTCTCGTCAGGTGCTTTTTCTTTTCCGGGGTTATGTGCAAAGGGTTTTACCACCGGCATGGCTCCTCCGGTTGATGCCTGCCCGGTGATCATCAGTTCAAGCCGTTCACCTGCTTCTTCTGAAATGTTATGCAATATGCCGATCATATCCTGTACGGTATCCCTGTAGCCAAGTCCGTCGCGTTCGCCGCTGTATATCAGGCTGGCTGCCCTTGACCAGGCATAGGTAATGAGGTTATTGAACGGGTTCCACATGTTGATCATGCTGTTGAAGTCGGGGTCGGGAGTATTGGCTGTGAGGCCTTCAATGCGTGTATGCCAGTAGTTTTTTAATTCGGTGAAGGCTTTTTCAACGGCATTTTTGTCCCGGCAGGTTTTTATGGCCTGTTTTCCTTCTTTTTCTGCCTCGCCAACGCCTAATACAACAGTAAAGACTTTACTTTCTCCGGGAGACAGGTCAATGTCGGCCTGGAGGCTTCCGCAACCGTTATCACCCTCGGCCAGCGAGTTCGTACATTTGCCTTTTTCAACGGCCAGCGGATTGGCATAAGTCCTGTAAGGCCCCAGAAATTTTTCACGATCGGTATCGTAACCACTCACATGAATACCCGCAATCCCGATAAAAGAGTGCCTTCCCTGATCTTTTTCTTCAAAGTTATCAGGTTGCGGAGGAATAAAGACATTTGAGCCGTGGTCGATGATGCCGTCAGCAACATCTGTTTTGATGATGTATTGGGAATATTGTAAATTGTTCATATCGTCCAGGGCATTCCAGTTGCAGGCGAATTCCACGTAAGTGAATACCCTGAGAGACCGTCTTTTATTGCTTTTGTTTGTCACTTTTACATGCCAGCATTCATAATTCTTTCCCAAAGGGACAAAATACAGGGTTTCCGAAGCAATACCGGAATATTCCGATTGGATGACGGTGTATGCCGAACCGTGACGGCATTCCGATCTGTAATTGTCAAGAGTTTTGCCAACAGGCTGCCAGGAAGCGGACCAGTAGTCTTTGTTTTCTCTGTCATGGAAATAGATATACCTGCCCGGCTGGTCCGCAGGAACAGCATTGAACCTTAACCTCAGGAACCTTCCCTGCGCTGAAGAATGAAAAAAACTGTAGCCCCCGGCATTATTGGTTATAATAGCTCCGTATTGCGTTGATCCCAGGTAGTTGCTCCAGGAACGGGGTGTGTCGGGACGTGTTATAACATATTCTTTTTTTTGATCGTCGAAATGTCCGTATTGCATCGTATTATTCTGTTTCCGGTTTGTTTCTTCTTTTTTCCAGTTCTGCCTGTATCTCCGCAACTTTCCCCTTTGTCAGGGGATAGTTCCACATACAAAGAATAGCGGCTACCATGGAAATTGTAGGGATCACAATGTATGTCCAGCGTAATGTAAACAATTGCTGGGCCGAAGGCCGCAGTTCTTCTCCCTCGAAGCCGAGTCTGGCAAGTACCCATCCGCTTATGATCATCACAAGGGCTATGGCAGCCTTGTTTAAAAAACCAAATACTGCCGAATACATTCCTTCCCGTCTTCTTCCCGTCTTCAGTTCATCATAATCACAGATGTCAGCACTGAATGACCCGTTCAACACCCAGCAGGCACAAAGGCCAATGTTTATAATAACAGGAGGTATGATCGCCAGGTAAGGATGGTCCGGTGTAAACAGGAGCCAACTGGTCAGGTAACCGATTATACCGATGATAAGTCCTGTTATAAGCACATTTTTTTTATCAAAATACCTGGCAAAAAAACCGATGGCAGCGGTAGCCAGTATTTGTCCCACTGCCTGTGTCGGACCTGTGATGACACCGAGTCTTCCCGTGAGGATCTTATCACCGTCGGCTACATGGTAGAGGTTAATATAGGTAAGCAGGGGAATCATATAAAACAGGGCAACAAACACAAAAAATACCGACCCGACCAGCATGAGGAAGGCTTTGTCTTTCAACGTGAAGATTATGGCAGAGAACAGGTCTATTTTTTCCTGTTTTTTCTGTGCATAGCGTTCTTTGCAGAAAATGGCAGGCAATATACCCGTAATAAGTATTAAGACACCAATTATAGTACCTACGTATCTTGCTCCGACAACTTCGTCTCCTCCCCACCATTCACTTTTCAATGTAATAGCATATAAGGAGGCGATCAGTATACCAACAATGTAGGATGGTATCACACGAAGGGTCATCAGGCGGGTACGTTCGTCATAATCGGTAACCATTTCAAGTCCGAGACCACTGAAAGGGATCACCCAGACGGTAAATGCCACATAAAAGAGTGAACATGCAGCGATCAGGTATACGGCCTGGAATATTTCACTGCCTTCCCTTGGAGTATACCAGATAGAAATAAACAGCAACGCCATAAAGATGGCTCCGGCAAAAATGTAAGGCCTTCTCCTTCCCCAGCGGGAGACCGTATTGTCCGTGATATTTCCCATGATGGGATCGGTAACTGCATCCAGTATCCGGGAAGCGGACAATGCGATCCCTATGTACAGGGGATTGATGCCCATGCCTACCCCAAAGATCAGGTAGGCGAGTGAAAGAAGTGTGTTGTTAGAAAGGTTTTCGGCAAATCCGCCGAGGCCCCAGACGACCTTTTGAGAGACAGGGACTGAAGATTTTTTCATTGGATGTATTTTCAACTGTAGTGTATTTCAAAAGAATTTACCGGGTTCCGGAAAAAAGAAATTCACGCAATGCTGTTTATCTGTACACTCCCTACTGGTAATTCGTTTCGAAATTTATGACTACAATACTAATCATTTGCATGAATAGTACAAAATGAAATTTATGAATTGTCTTAATTTTAAAGGGAACCTCCTTGTTATTTTCTGTTATTCAAGCGTTCCTTCTACTTTGTTGTGCGGCTCAAGCATTTCTGCGGGAATAAAGTTTCCTTTTATCTCTTTTCCGTTTACCAGTAGTTTGTTTATTCCTTTCTCTTTATTGTGCGGGTTCCTGATATGAATATCGATCATCTTTCCCCTGAACCTTCTGGATATATTCAGTTCTTTCCAGTGTTCAGGGATGCATGGATCAATGGTGATCCCTTTGTATTCGGGTCGGACCCCCATCATGTATTGTGAGGCTGCATAGAACGCCCATGTGGCGGCACCACTAAGCCAGGGAAGCCTGGATGAACCGTATCGGGGACTGTATTTGCTATGGGTCGACTGGCAATATACATAGGGCTCGATCTCTCTGATCTCTGCTTTGGTGTTGTATGCAGCAGGCATAAAAGCCCTGAAATAGTTATATGCATTGGTTCCGTTGCCTTGCATGGCTTCTGCCATAACAGCCCAACCCTGTGTATGACAGAATATGCCCCCGTTCTCTTTGGTGCCTGCATTAAAAAGGGGTGCTTTGATAACGCCAAGGTCTGTTTTTATGTAAGGAGGATCGCAAACCATGATGCCGTAACCGGTAAACAATTTTTCCCTTACCTGTTTCAAAACCTGCAGGGCCTTTTTACCTGTTGCGTGTCCGCTTAACACCGACCATGTCTGTGGATTGAGCCAGATCGTTCCTTCATCGTTCTCTTTTGATCCGAATTTCATGCCGTCCCACCGGTAAGCCCGCAGGTACCACTCTCCGTCCCATGCATACTTTTCAATGTTTTCATCCAGTTTATTCAGGAAAGGAAGGGCCCATTCGGATTCTTCTTTTTTGTTCAGCAATTCACAAATTTCCATGTAGGTTCTCAGGGCATACCTGAGCTGGAAAGTAACGAATACCGATTCACCGTTATGT
>JASFVU010000394.1:0-3833 GCA_050049665.1 Bacteroidales bacterium
TGTTCATCAGCTCTTTGCACCGCCAGAATACGGTATAACTTATTTTCATTGATCAGATGCGGAGAATGCGTACAATAAACAATTTGCATTTTTTGTCTGAGGTCTTCAAACACTTTCAGCACATCCTCCTGGGCCCTCGCATGCAGGCTCAAGCCAGGTTCGTCTATCAAGATGACCCTTGTAACATTGTTTTGCTTAGCCGTGGCTTTCAGTTCCAGATAAAATGAAAGAAACCACCTTACTCCCCGGCTCCTCTGCTTTGGATAAAGTCGTTCCTGTTTATCCCTGATCCAGAATTCCAGATAGGGTTTACCGCTCTTATCGGGGTGGGTATAATCATAATGTTCCAGTTCAAAATTTAAGTTGATCTTATTGTTCTTACCTACGTTCTGACTCCAGTAATCCTGGAAGTTAATGGTTATTTCACCATTCAGGTTCTCTATTTTTTGTTTTAATATGCGATGGTTCTTTTCCCTGAAAAAAGCCGCATTCAGTCCTGCCACTTCAAGAAAATTCCTTGCTGCTTTAAAGCCTTCCACATTGGTATTTTCATTCAGAATATCTTCAAGATCAATTTTATTGGGCAGCAGGCTGCTGAAATCTTCAAAAAACTCAAATACAGGAATATACTGAAACAGGATCTCTCCCAGATCATATACATCATACAGTTCCTGTTCCTGCCGGATTTCATTGTTCGCTTCGGCTTCTGCCTGTTTATACTGTATTCCTGAAAGTACTTTTGCCGCGATTGCTTTTTGAAGCGTAGCCTCCTTTTTAACTTCATCGTATGTTTTTTCGAGAAGCTTCAGCTCCGAATAGATTTGCTGCAGTTTATGGTAAGCAGCTTTCTGGTCTTTTTCACTCGATGAGATCTCATACTGGTGTTCTACTTCCTTATAATTGTTTCTGAACGTCTCCAGTTCGGTAGTCACTTCAAATACCTTCTCAACAATATTATTGCATAACTTGCATGCGGTAACTTTTTCCGAAAGTTCCTGGGTTTTTACCTTTATCCTCTCAAAATCATTTACTTTCTTCTTATAATCATGTTCCGCAGTATCGTATTCAGCCCGGGCAGATTCAAACTCTTTCTGAGTGATCAGCTTTTTATCCGGTTGTTTGGCCTTTTTAAGTTTTTTCTTAGAGGTATCCAGCACCTTTCTTTTGAGAGTAAGACTCTTCTGTGCCTCTTCTTTAAGACTTTCAATAACCTCCATTTCCTTAAATAACCCGTCGGAAACCGACAGAAGTTTGTTTACCTCATCCTGTGTTTTGTTTTCAATAGAAGCTTTTTCCAGTTCTAATTTCTCAAAATAATCCAATACTTCATCGTCTGACAAATACAATACACTCGAACGATCTGTCCTCCATTTCCGGGTTAGGGCAAGTTCCTTTCTGGATCGTAATACCTCAACAATGGCAGGGGGTATTCGTTTTAATTCCAGCAAATCTGCAATGTTCCTTTTCTCAAGATCAAATTTACAGCTGACAACGGGGATAGATAAATCACTGCGTAACACATCTTCGTTGATCCTGCCGGAATAAAAGCTATGCAAAGCTTCCAGCACAGATGTTTTCCCTGACTCATTCTGCCCTATCAGGGCAGTAATGTTATCATGTGCCAAACTACACCATCCCGAATAAATGATGGAACGATAGTTCTGAATATTAAAAGATGTCAGTTTCATGAATAAGCCTGCATTTTCATTAAGCTCTCAGTAGAATAACTTTAATTCCCGTCATGCATTGTGGAAGAGTCTAAAAAAGTTATTCTCATCCACTCCATCGTACTGAAAATGTTATTCAGGAAATAAAGTTAATAAATAGCACTTACTTATCCTGATTTTATCTCATTACAACATTGCCTTTTCCGTGAATATTAATGCAATAATGAAAAGTTGTACGTTAAAACTGCAGATAGGTTATTACTTCAATAGCAAATAATGAACTACCCGCAGCAATCCGCCCGAACACCGCCTGGACAAGGCCAACAACAAGTATCCGGCCAACAGCTACCCCTTATCATCGCTACAAAATCGAAATCCCAGAACTGTCATATCATCCAACTGGGGAAGATCTCCCCGCCAGTCATCTATGTTACCGGCAAGTGCTTTTTTTTGTTTCTCCATCGATAATTTACAGATGTTAAGGAGAAGATTACGAAAAGGACGGTATTTGTATTTTTTCCCGTCAGAACCACCGAACTGATCGACATAACCATCGGAAAAAAGGTATACCATATCGCCGGGAGCAAGCTTCACTTCATGATGCTGAAATGATCTTTCCTCTTCAGCAGCAATCCCTATCGGCATTTTATCTCCTGGTATCTCGATCAGGCGATTCGAATTTTTAATGACATAGACCGGATTAAATGCCCCTGCATACTGTAACAAACCATTCTCCGTATCGACGGAACAGAATGCCATATCGATACCGTCTTTTTGTTCGCTCTCCTTCCCTTTCTGATTCAGCGATTTCATGATATGTTCCCGCAGTTGGTTCAGCACCCCCGAAGCTGTTATATTCTCATTCCGGTCAACGATCTGATTCAAAAAAGATATACCCAGAATGCTCAGGAATGCACCTGGCACACCATGACCCGTACAGTCCGCTACAGCAACAAATACCTTCTGCTTCTTCTTTGATACCCAGTAAAAATCACCACTTACAATATCTCTCGGAACATACAAAAGAAAGTATTCGGGAAAATACTTTTTCAGATCATTTTCGTCCGGAAGCAAGGCCTTCTGAATGTAGCTTGCATATTTCAGGCTTTGGGTCAGTTCCTTTTTCTGTTTTTCAAATTTAAACTTTACATCTTCCACGTTATACGGCTTCAAATCAGGGTTTATCTAAATCATATAATTGTCAACTAATTATCTATCAACACATTGTTTAATATTAACTGGCAAAAGTTAAGAAAAGGACGTATATTTGATATCTGTCACCCTTCCTAAACCTGTTGATATGATGAAGTCATAATAAAACACTGCAATGTCAGTATTACTTATCATATTCTATATCTTTTGTGGCTCCTTCCTGATTGTATACCTATTGGTATTATTTGCCCCGGAGTACATTGAAGATAAGTTTGGCAACATGATACCAAGAAAAAAAAAATTTACAGAGACGAAAGAGGTGAAAATCTGAAAATGATTAGATCACCGTTATTCATTGTCAGCAATATACCGCCCGGATCCGAGACAATACTCTGAACCGAATTGTTTCCTGTAAATTCCTTTACTCCCACTACCGAACCTTTGGGTGAAAAAGTCTTTATTTTAGCTCCGCTTTGTTTTTGTTCAAGAACAATCAGATTCCCCGAAGAAACAGCTGCCATATCAGCTATTTCCTGCGTCACATCAGATTTATCATAATCCTGGAGCCATTTTCTTTTGCCATCGCTACCATAGGCAGCATAAAATATTTTACTGCTATTGGCCCCTGCTGAATAAAAACCGGTATTGCCTGAGACTGCACAGGCTGTTGCTGTCAGGGATGAGTTTATGACATCGTCCCAAAGGATGTATCGCCTCGAATCGGTATATAGCAGCCAATTGGAACCACAGATAAGCATATTTCCGGACGGGTCGATATGGATGTCGTTTATTTCCCCCTTTCCGGAATAGGTTCTTTCGGAAACCTTTTTTGCTTCACGGTTAAAAATAGTAAGCGCATAATGAGCTTCAAGGGTATCTTTTGCCAGGGAACCACCAATATATATTTTGTCATTTCCGTCTATGGCACAAGTGTTTATTTTTGTTTTACCCAGGTTTTTATTCCATATTTTTTTACCATCGGCACTCAATTTAAACATCCACCCCATCCTGGAA